>NZ_JAVVES010000016.1:0-47796 GCF_032250955.1 Sulfuriflexus sp.
GCGCATCTATCAACCTGTTTACCCTATTTATCCGAAACTTACCGATTGTCAGGCTTATGTTAACGGGACAGCAGTGAAATGAAAAATAAACGGCTAAGAGCACAGTTTTACTGGAATTGGAGAATGCTATTCTTGACCTCGACTAATTAATATACTTGACGAGCATCAAAGATTGCTCCGGATAAAGGCCGTGATCCATGCTTCAGACACTGGATCACGCCCGGCAGCTGGTGCAGCTTTTAACGATTGTCACGATAGTTGTAACTGCGTTTTTCCTGCAATTGCTTGCGCTGCTCTTCGTTCAATAACTGGTAAATCCGGTTTTGGGCCTCAACATGGTTCTCCAGCATTTGCCGCTGCAAGTCGGTCATAGTGCTGTAGGCCTTACCGACCTTGTCAGGCTCCGGGGTGGGATTGCTGTACAGCTTGCTCATGTCAACCCCGCTGTCTTGCGCTTTTTTCATCAGCTCCCACTGCTTGTCCCGCGTCTCGCGCATGATCTGCCACGCCTGTTCGCGCTGCTTGTCATTCAGGTCCAGTTGCCATAGCGATGGCCCCATGCCCATATGCCCCATGCCCATGCCAGAGCCATCCATCATGCCCATACCCATGCCCATGCCGGAGCCATCCATCATGCCCATGCCATAGCCGCGCATCCTGCGGCTATCATCGTCATACATCATCCCACCTCGCTCAGACATCATGCCCTGTTGCGCATAAGCGGCCTGGGTGACGGGCAGACAAAGCAGACCGAGCAGGATGAACTTGGGTAATAAAGTGTGCTTGATCGTTTTCATGTAACACCTCCTGTGTACTTGATGAGAAAACCACGTAGAAAAAATATACCTGCCCATTGTGGGATAGAACATATGTCTGACAACCGGGCCGGCGCTATTGCCGACAAGATGTTCATACTGGACTCGGTGCCCCCAATAAGTCTTTGATATTTGTCAATGGCAGGCTGCTACTGAAGCAGGAAGGGATTTTATCGGCTGTTCGAATGGATGATGCAAGGCGTGGGCATTGAGAATGATAAGCCGTTACCGCCCGGGATCCCGACCAGCACCGTACTCTTTCACCATAGCCGGGTCGTGCGGCGGATAACGATGACTAGGCGGTCTGCGCTGCTGCTTCGCCGCAGGTAAGCCGTTCACAGGCTTTCGCCAGGGCGTCGTCATCGCCTACGTTTCCCGGGAAGATGACCACGGGCAGTTCGGGGTAGCGACTATGTGTTGTCGGGCAGCGCACAACCGAACAGCCGGGCAGGATCTGGCCAAGAACACGCGAAGTGCGTAAATCCAGTCCCTTGCTCAGCACGTCATTGGAAGTGATGCCACCTTTGCTGATCAAAAAGCCGATGCTTTCGGGCAGGGTTCTGACGATGTCCATCAGGAAATCGGAGACCAGGCACCCGAACGCAAGTCGTTGCGCCTGCGTGGCAAAGGTCTTTTCCACCCGGCTGGTAAATATGACGGCTGTTTTGCCGGCCTGATGCACGGCCTTGATCCTTTCCGCTATTGATCGAGACAGCGTTCCCCGCCTGTCAGTAATCGCCTCGACATCGACCTCAATGGCCACGACCATGGGCAATTTCAATAATGCCTCAAGCTGTTGCGTGGTTTTCCTGACATGCGAGCCGACGATGACGGCACCCGCTCTGGCGTTACGCACGTAGCGATGCATCTGCTCTGCCGCGACAGGCTGCGGAGGCAGTTGTGCCAGCGCGGTGAGCAAACTCGCCGCGCTCCGGAACAGGAACCGCTTACCTTCGCCGGCGGCGGTCATTAGCTGGCGGCAGAAATGATCCAAATCGGCCTGCGTTTCGGCATCAACCACACAGCACTGGTTATCGCTCAATGCCAGCAGCCGCGGCAGGCTGTCAGCTCGCACGTCTTCCAACTGGAAACGCGTAACCTGATCGGCGCGAATGCGTCCGCCGGTCTTTTCTTCCACGTAGTCCGGCAGGTAGCTGTGCCTGAAAGCGAATACCGAGTCATTCGCAAACTCGGTTTCGTGAACAGGCACCGGTTCACCGTCCACCAGTAGATAGTGAATACTGTTACGCGTGATGCGTCCACCCTCGAAAAAGGCCGGCACCAGGAAGTGCGCATCAAAGGGCCCCAGCTCTTCGGCAATCACATCGGTCTCGACCGGGTAGTGACCGCGCAGGGTGGAATCTGAACGACTAACGACCAGCGGCTGAATCGCTTCGCCGGCGGCCTGTAGATCCGCCAGCGCTTCTTTGAGGTTAATGCAGACTTCACACGTAATGTCTGCCGCGGCCCTGGCATCCATGCCGCGCGTATTGGTTAACACAAAAAACAGCGGCGCGGCATCCTGCAGGCCTTCTTTCAGGGTGGCCGTGTCCCAACGTGTGAGTAACAGGCAGCCGTGTACGGTCTGTGAGCCGGTTGGATCATCATCAAGCACAATTATTCTGGTATTGGCCATTGGCTTTGCCTCTGCAGTTTTCTTTAATGCCCTTGCCCCTCCCGAAACAGGAGAGGCAAGGCACAACCGTTTACTTCATCAAGGTCTCGACACGCTCGACCATAAGCTCGGGCGAGATACCGTTGAAGTCCATGATCTCTGCCGGTGAGGCCGTGGTTTCGCCACGCTTCCAGCATATGGTATCCCGTCGCGGGGCACGGGTACGCAGTAATGCCGGTTCCAGTGGCGCACTTGGCCCGCCACTCACTGCGAGCAGGACATCGCCATCAAACAGCGCATTGAAGTCATCATCAGGCATGAACTTGTTATCCGGCTGGGATACGGTATCCCATGCAATATCTGTTGGCCGGTATAAACGCCGCGGGTTAAGTATGGCAACAATGCGGACCTTGTAGCCCCCGGCCTCCAGTCTGTCCCTGGCGGCAAAGACCGGCAGGAAGACCATGTCACCGGTAACAGCGAAGACAACCGTGCCCTTGTCACCGGATGCGGATTCATAAATCGTTGCCGCGCCTTCCTCCAGTGCGTTGCGGGCATCGCTGATGCTCATATAAACCGGCAACGGGCTCTTCGAGGCAATGATGACCATGCCCTTGTTGAAGCTGCTGGTCGCATACTCATAAGCCGCCTGCATGGCATTGGCGTCACACGGGAACAACGGGTAGACGTTACCGTTCCGCATCATGGCAGCGAAATAATTTTCGATCTCCGGGCGTTGATGCGTCCAGCCATTACGGCCCTGCTCCAGGGCACCCGCCGTGAACATGGTAACGATGGAAGGTGTCTTGCGGCGCAATTCCGCCATTGCCTGGGTGACGGTCTGCACAATCGGCCAGCCGTTGATGGCAAATGATTCATATGACAACCATAGTGCGCGCGAACCAAACAGGGCCAGCCCGGCGGCAAAACCGGCACAGGCATCTTCATTCAATGGTTCATAGACCTGCCCCTCAGGCCCCTGGTTGTATAACGGGTCTGTTGTTGGATGACGTATTTTCAACGCCTCATTGATGTTTTTCATCGCTGATGCTTCGTTACCATCGGCGTTGGCGACCACAAAGCGCTTGTCCGCCTGGCCAAGCTGCGCAACCAGCGCACCCATGGCGGTAGAGGGCACGGCTTTTTCACCTATCGCGAATTCCTGCATATTCAGTTCAGGCATGGGCGTGATGTCCAGTTCGGACTCAGTAACCACGGTCTTGCCGGCAGGGCCTCCGCCTGCACGCATGAAATTGTCACGGACAATCTTCCAGGCGGCTTCCGGCAATGCCCTGCGCTGCAGGCCTTCAATAATATGCGGTTGATCCAGAGTGTCTGTCGGATACAGGTTATGTGACCTGGCGCCAACCGTGTGTACACCGGCACCTTTCAGCTGCTTGATAATAAAGGCTGTCAGCTTGCCACTCATGGCAGACTGCGCAGCCTTATCCATGCCTTCGAGGACAGCGCGGGTAAAGGCAAGACGGTTTTCCATCGAGAAAACAGTACTGTCTACATATGCCCCTTGCTGGTCCTTGTCATCGAAGTCCCTGGCATCGATCAGAATGACTTCTTCAAACTTGTGTCCCTTCCAGTAGTCAATCATTTGCTCGTTATTGTGCAATGAGACCATGGAGTGATGCTCCTGCGAATAACCGTTCCAGATCAAGACCGGCAGGAAATTCGTAACTTCAGGATAGGCGGTATTGAAATGCATCATTGCATTCAAAACATAGGGCTCGCCCATGCCGCCGTCACCGATGGTGACGGGGAACAACTTATCCCGGTGCAGGTACGCACCGGCCATCGCGAAATGCTGACCCTGCCCCAGCGGACCGGCCGGCGACAGCAGACCGGGGATCGCACCAGACAAATGCCCCAGCAGGCCATGCTTTTCGCGGAAGCGCTGCATCATGTCATCCATCGTGTAAATGCCCATCGCTTCGAGTGAGCTATCGAGGAACATGGAGGAATAGAATCCCGGCGCATGATGGCCGACCTCGGTCACAATATTCGTATGCCCCAGCATCATCAGGGAGGCATGCGCTTCGGCGCTGGAGGCAAAGCCACCCGGGTGGCCCGAGCCTTTCGAGCCACAGACCTGCAGGGTGATATAGCGCAGGGCATCCGCGCCCAGCAGCGTCTGGTAGACAGCGGTCGCATCCACGCCGGCGATGGCAGACTGCCCTTCGGCAATAACCGCCGCGGCCGCGGATTTATCGAAATCGGCCCAGGCCTTGCCATAGTGTTGAATACCCTGGCAAAAATCAGGTCGCTCGGTGAGTGTTTCAGCGGAACTGGTGCTCATGACGACGTCCTCCATCGTATCGAATCCCGCCTGCAGGTAACCGGGATTTCATAATCTATGCTAAATTTCACATTGTGAAATATTGGTGTGAAACAAAAAGCGGTGGGGGTTAATTCACCGCTCAAATCGACTTGCATGGACAATATCCGCTAATCTATAATTTCGCAATACACAATCGTTTTCATAATGTGAAACATGGAAAAAGCCACCGTAAAAATACAAGTAATTGACCGCGCAGCTCGCCTGCTGGAGGCGATTGCCAGCAGTCAAGCGCCGGCCAGCCTGAAGATTCTTTCCGCTGAAACCGGCCTGCACCCGTCGACCGCGTTTCGCATACTTGGCTCATTGGCCGAAGTCGGTTTCGTGCAGCGAGACAGCGCGGGTTACTACTATATTGGTCGCAAGATAGGCCACCTGGCGAATAGCATCGAACGCGGCGTTGATGTCCGCGACGAGGCCCGCAGTATCATGGAAGACCTGCGCGATGAAATCGGCGAGACCATTAACCTGACCGTGCGTGAAGGTGATGAAGTCATTTATGTCGAACGGGCCACCTCTAACCGCATGATGCGTGTTGAACAGGTTATCGGCAGTCGCGCGCCCTTGCATGTAACCGCCGTTGGCAAGCTCATGCTTGCCGAACTCGGTGATGAATTTATCCGTGCATATGCTGAGCGCACGGGTCTGCGGGCCTATACCGGGCATACTCTTGCAACCTTGAACGACCTGAATAAAAGTGTCCATGAATCGGCCGCAAGGGGCTTTGCCTATGATAATGAAGAGGCGGAAATTGGCGTGGGCTGTATCGGCGTATTGATACATGATCATGCCGGCAATGTTGTCGCCGGCCTGTCCATCTCCGCGCCCATTGAACGGCGTAAAGATGAATGGGCCGCTGTGCTGGAACAAGCCGCCAAAAAAATATCTGCAAGGTTGTAACTTCAGGCAATGTGGTTAAAGTCGGCAAGAAACTGCCGGAAGTCTGCTTTCCGTAAAGGTTTGCTGTAATAATATCCCTGCACAACCCTCACGCCATTGTCACGAAGGAATTGCAGTTGCTCGAGGGTTTCAACGCCCTCGCCGACAATGGAAAGGTTAAGGCTATCAGCCATGGCAATCATCGCCCGACAGAGCGCTACATCATTACTGTCGCCCGGCACATCACGCACGAATTGACGGTCGATCTTGATCTCAGTGAAGGGGAATTTTTTAAGATAACTCAACGACGAGTAACCCGTACCAAAATCGTCGAGCGACAGCCCCATGCCAAGATCACGTATCTCGCCCAGCAGGCCACGAGTTTCCTTGCTGCCCTCCAGCAAAATGCTTTCGGTGATTTCAAGCTCAATGTTTGTCGGATTAATGGCATGGCGCTCTATTGTTTCATTGAGTAGCTTGAAGAAGCCTGTATGCTTGAGCTGTCGAGATGATATATTGATAGACATACGCAAGTCTGTATGCCCCGCACTATTCCAGGCCGCCAGATCCTGACAGGCCATATAGAGAATCCATCCACCAATATCATAAATCAGGCCGGTCTCCTCGGCGACAGGAATAAACCTGACCGGCGAGACCATACCCAGTTTTTTGTTATCCCAGCGGATCAACGCCTCCACCCCGACTACCTCACGCCTTTCCACATCAACCTGCGGTTGATAGACAAGGAAGAGTTCATCGTTAACGATCGCCTGTCGCAGCTGCTCTTCCATTTCAAGGCGCTCGCTGGCCTGTCGGTTGATATCCGAGGTATAGAAACTATAGGTATTTTTGCCGCTGTCTTTGGCGCGATACATGGCAGCATCCGCATTACTGAGCAGTTCAGCAACCGTTGTCCCGTCATAGGGATATGTGGCAATACCAATACTGGCCGTGACGTGAAACTCCCGGTCATTGATCCATATCTGCTGCGTAAGCCCATACAACAATTTCTCGGCGATATGGCCGGCATCAAATGGTTCACGCAGATCATCGAGAACAATAAGAAACTCGTCACCACCCCAACGCGCCACCGTGTCACCGCTACGGACGGGGTTTTCCAGAATCTTGGCCACTTCGCTTAACAGCTTGTCCCCTACCATGTGACCAAGTGTGTCATTAATGGTCTTGAAATTATCTACATCAATAAACATTAACGCGGCGAAACGATTTGCCCGCATGGCATGCCTTAATGCCTGTTGTAACCTGTCCGTCGCCAGTACCCTGTTAGGCAAGCCGGTGAGTTGATCATACGAGGCCTGGCGTATCAGGGCATTTTCAGCATGCTTGCGCGCGGAGATATTATTGGCAACATGTACAATAAGATCACTGTTACTCTCTCCACTAAAAGGTGACAGGGTATATTCAAACCATTCATTGTCATGCTTGAGCAGCTCATATTCACTCAGCGACTCACCTGCCCGGATATGTCTACAGATAACACAATCAGACTCGTCGGCCTCTCGGGAATGAAATAATGCATGCACACCATGCTCAAGAACAAGCTCGGGGCGGGTATTAACAGCCTGACAAGCCGCGCGATTGACCTGCTGGATGACACCCTTTCGGTTTACAACCACCGTTGGCATGGGCACAGCATCATAAGTACCCGATGTGCGTGCCATGACCTCGAAGGGTTCACTCAGGGTTGTTTTAACCACGGCCAGGAAGATTAGCCAGAAGGACAGCAGCTTGAACAAATGACCGGCCACCATCGCCCCGCCATATATAGATATATAGAGCGTGAAGCAGAGTTCTGCGGCGATTGTCAGCATGACTGACCATACTATCAGGAGAAAAACGCGTCGTTCTATGAGCGTCTGTTTATTACTGAGAATCAATAGTGACAACAGCAGCATGAAGATAATGACATATTCACTCGCGATCTTGAACGTCGTCAGGCCGATGCCATCGACATAGGTAACCGGAAAATAGCCACCGAAGACGAGGATGATGCCAAGTATCACACCACTGCTGAAAAAACTGATGGCAGCCAGCCGGTTAACGCGACGGGTCAGGAAAAAGGGCGCTATGAGCAACAGGCTCGCCTCCAGAAAGCGGGAAATAATCCAGAACTGAATACCCGTATCCGGGCTATCAGTCGGAAATATCTGCAGACCCTTGAAAGTGAATGTGTGCAGCAGGTCAAGAATGCCGATCCAGAAATAACCGGCACCCAGTAACATCAGGTAATGGTTGCGGGAAAATTTATAGGTATGCCAGGCGACCACCGAGAGCAGGATAGCCACCATGACGGCAAACAGCTCTGCCAGGGTATGGAAGAGCAGGAAGTTGTAATCACTGATGATGATTAGAAGGATTGATAACAGTAACGGCGCCACCCAGCTGCTCCAGCTGGCAAAAGCCGCCTGTATGCGATCGACGACACTCACCTGACTGGTGCTGTCCACCGCGATCGCCATGTTACTCTGCAATTCAGACATCTATATCAATCACCCACCCCGACTACTTCAAACAGTATAGCCAGAAATAGCGAAAGATCACGCCATTGCTCTCCCTGTGCAGTCAACAGCAGATAATGTGGTCATGCCAGGAACAACTTTCTCAGAGTATTTACCCCTGCTACAAGCCGTTAGCGGAAAGTTTGTACAACGATAGTCCATACTTGCATAAATTTAATCTATCCGGGATATACGTCGCTGCATAATGCTATGGCCATGTCTTTAGCACTTTATAAACCACTCCTTCCGGAACGGTAAGCGATTCGATGAGGCAGAACCGGTCCACCCGCCAGTCAATCGGTTCGACCGCCATGTCGTAAAACGTTCTCACCTTGCGCATCAGGGACAGGTGCGCTGCAAACGGTCGTTCATCCAGAAGGATATCGCAGTCACGCAGCCCCTGGTTAAGGTTCATGACCAGTTGCCCCAGGGCAGCGGGAGTTTCACTCGCCCCGAGCCATAAGACCTTCGGCCGCTTGAACCAGCCGAGGTGATCAAAACGTAAGGTAAACGGTAGCACGGAAAGGGAAGCGGCCACGTGTTCTGCACAGGCGCGCTGCGCGTCACTGACCTCACCGAGAAAGGCCAGCGTGAGGTGCAGGTTGTCGAGATGCACCGCCTTGCCCTCGTGGTTTTTCCGGGCCTGGTGGAGCACATTGGCACAGGCACTGCGCACGGCATCATCCGGCCAGAGGGCAAAGAACAGGCGCTGCCTGTGTTGCGCTGTATCCGCTTCAGGCGCTGGCATGGTCCTGGAGAATGTCGAGTACCCCTTGCAGACCTTTCTCAACGGCCTGCCGGCGCACGGCCTCGCGATCACCACTGAACAACTCACGGCAACTGATGGTGCGGCTGTTATGCATGACCCCGGCGACACGGTCGGCGAGACACCAGGCAAAACAGACCGTGCCCACCGGCTTCTCCCTGGTGCCGCCACTGGGACCGGCGATGCCGCTGATCGCCACCGTAATCGCGGCACGGCTCTGGGCAATGGCACCTTCAGCCATGGCCTCGACAGTGGCCTCGCTGACCTCGCCGTTAACGTCGATGACCGCGGCCGGCACGCCGAGTATCTGCTGCTTGGCATCGCGGTTATAGACGGTAAAGCCACAGTCAAACCAGGCTGAACTGCCCGGCACATCGGTCATGCACTTGGCGACCCAGCCACCGGTGCATGACTCAGCCGTGGCCATGACGATGCCCTGGCCGTTAAGTGCCTGGCCGACGCGCTCGGCCAGCGAATAGAGAGATTTATCCATTTACTTAGTGTCGCACACTGGATACGAAAAACCAGACCCCAGAGACTACGAGTTATAAATCATCCCCGTCAGTGCGTGGTTGATCGGCAGATTCTGTCAGGCTCATGGTGTCGCATGGTCTGAAACTCACGCCGGATCCTGTGGTTATCCTGAGCATGTTTTATATTCCCCAGCAGCCTGAGATTTACCGCTTCATATTCAACAATGAGGATGCATTTATTTTTCCAGGTTTCCGGCATTCGATATCGGTCTCGGATTATTCGCCCGGCGGCAGGTAAGCATCAACAACCCCCAGAAATTCCGCCACATTTATTGGCTTGGTGAGATATTCCCTGAAACCGGCGGCCTTGCCACGCTCGATATCACGGGACATGGCACGGGCCGTAAGAGCAATTACCGGAATATTCTTAAGGTCAGGTTCTGCCTTGAGTACCTCCATCACCTGGTAACCGTCCATACCCGGCAAATTAATATCCAGCAGGATCAGATCGGGCTGCCTCGCTGTAGCCAGCTCGATACCCAGGCCCGGCGTATGCGCCGTGGACAAGTGAATATACTTACGCCGACCGAGTATCTGGGTCACGAGCTTGAGGTTAACCGGGTTGTCCTCGATATAAAGAATCGTGTAGTGCCAGGCATCGGTATTTTCATCTACAAGGCCATCGCCTGCACCGGCGTCTTCGCCCCGAGTGGTAGAGTGCATGGATGGCACTATCGATTCGATGGGCAGCTCGATCCAGAATGTGCTGCCAACACCCATTTCACTCTCGACGACCACACGCCCCCCCATCATCTCGATAATACGCCGGGTCAGCGTCAGGCCGATGCCGGTGCCTTCGATCTTGCTATTTTCGGCATCGAGACGATTAAATGGCTGGAATAATTCATTGATGCGCTCTGCGGGGATACCGGGGCCTGTATCACTTACGCCGATACACAAATAATGCTCATCACTCGCCTGGATTTTCAGCTCAACACTCCCTCCTTCGCGATTATACTTGACGGCATTAGATAACAGGTTCAACAGTGCCTGCCTGAGGCGAGTGCGATCTGCGCGTACCACCACACCGGCCAGCCCGTGATGACTGAGGTGAATAGCGCGTTTGCTGGCCAGGGGGGTTACGAAACTCAGGCATTCCTCAACAACGGGGCATATCTCTATCTGTTCCAGTAACAGGTTAATATGACCCGACTCGACTTTGGCCAGGTCCAGTATCTCATTAATCAGGTTCAGCAGATGGTCCCCGGCCTTGCGTATCTCACGTACATCAACCTTGTGCTCTTCAGCCAGGTTTTCTTCATATTCGAGCAATTGGCTGAAACCGATAATCGCATTCATAGGTGTGCGTAACTCATGGCTCATACTGGAAAGGAATTCTGACTTCGCCTGGTTAGCGCGTTCAGCTTCGTCACGAGCATCAGCAAGTGCCAGTTCGGCACGTTTCCGGTCATCGATGTCTTGCACCACGCCCAGCATCTGCAGGGGCTTGCCTTTATCATCGCGAACCACATCACCGCGTTCCAGTAACCAGCGTACGGTTCCGTCCTGCCACTGCACGCGGTGCTCGATCTCGTAAGGAATATCCTGTTCAATGCAGGCATTGATAGCATTTACCACCGCCTCGCGATCATCAGGATGTACTGCCGCCAGGAAATTATCATAGGTGGTTTCCACATCACCCTCTACATAGCCGAACAGCGGCGCAATACGCTCCGACCAATACAACTCACCGGTCTGAATATTCCATTCCCAGGTGCCGATGTTGGCAAACATCTGACCGCGGCGCAGCCGCTCCTTGTGATGTGCCATTGCCTGCTCGACCCGACGCCGCTCGAGTTCCGCAACAATGCGGCTGGCAAAAATCTGCAACACGGCGATTCGCCTGCTCGCATCGACAAGAGGTTCATCATCCATGATCACCACATAGCCAAGGATCCCCTCTTGCGAATGCAACGGGACGCCAATAAAGCTTTCAATACCCTTTTCAGCCAACCAGGTATCTTCAGGAAAGCGTGCCGCCACATTATCGGCAAAGCTTGTTATCGTGCCATCCAGCAGGCGTTCACAAGCGCTGCCTTTAATCGCGTAACTGAAGTTTTCGATATTTTTATCCGTATCCCAGAATGCCATGGTCCGGAACCGGGAAGCATCGTGCTGATCATGCTCGACAATAAAACCGATACGCACACGGCAGGCCCGCGCCAGACCCTCAGCCACTTTTGCAAAGAATACCTGGCCGGTTACCGGTGCCGTGCTTTCCACCATGACCTGCAACGCCGCCTCGTGTTCCTTGACATCGGTGATCTCGGTACGGATAGATACATATTGATAGGGCTTGCCATCAGCCCCCATAAACGGGGTAATCGTCGAAGCCACCCAGTACAGACTGCCATCCTTGCGTCGGTTACAGACATCACCCTGCCAGGTCCTGCCCTCAGATACGGTAAGCCATAAGTCACGAAAAAATTCGGACGGATGAATATCGGATTTGATCAGACGGTGGTTTTGCCCGAGTATTTCATTACGCTGGTAACCACTGATCTCACAAAATTTATCATTAACCTGGATGATATCGCCACTGGCATCAGTAACACTGACAACCGCGTGCCGATTGACCGACCGATGCTCACGTTCGCGCTCATAGAGGCTGTTCTTCAGGCGATGCTGTATCACCTTATTCTGACGCGCACGCCGGACCCGGGCAGTAACAGCGGAAATCAAATGCTCCGCTTGAACGGGCTTGACGAGAAAATCATCCCCACCCAGGTTAAGCGCCAACAATTGCTGGGACATGTCCGTCTCGGCCGAGAGGAAAATAATCGGTGTCTGCAGTTGTACATCCTGCTCACGCAGAACTGCTGCCAGTTCCAGGCCGCTGGCATCCGGCATATAAACATCCATCAGAATCACGTCAGGCGAAAATTCTTCAACAGCCTCCAGGGTCTTCAGTGGTTCCGACAGGGCATAAACGTTCATGCCGGCACTACGCAGGATGGCGGACTCGACTTCCAGCAATTGCGGGTCATCGTCCACCAACAGTACGCGATAAGGTTGTCCCGGCTGGCGTCCCGATACAACTTCGAGTACATCAAGCACCCGGCTTGTCTCGTACGGCTTGGTGATATAGCGGCAAGCCCCCGCTCGAAACGCCTTCAGCCTGGATAGCAGGTCATCACGCACCGAAATAACCACCACCGGGATCCCGTTCTTGCCCAGGTTAAGTTCGGTTATCAATTCGATGCCGGCATCTTCACCCTCTGGAAAGACCAGGTCCATCAAAACAACGACCGGACGCTCACTATCGTTACGTAAAAAAGCCGTGCGAAAGGCAGCTGCGGAGGTGAACGCCTCGACCCGGTAACCCTCATCCTGCAAGGCATGCCTCAGCAATATCGCCTGCTCTGCATCCTCTTCCACCAGGTGAATCAAGGGTGACTGATTAGTCTGTGTGACTAATTCGGGGGCTGTCAGATTGGCAACGTTACTGTTCTGCGCAACCCGCACCAGGGCATCGATTCGCACAAATGCCGCATTCACGCCCCGCCACTGCGCCGCAGTAAGAGCTGTGCCGGTTTGAGAGACAGTCGATAACAGGACTTCCATATTCCGTGCCGCTCTGGATAATGAATGCAGGCCGTGCGTATCGGCCGAGCCAATCAGGCCATGTACAAGACGATGTAGTGTTCGGGCCTCTTCCTCTTGCCAGCTTGCCGTTTCGAGAGACTGACAGTGGCCGCGAATAGCCTCCAGCCGGAGAGGAAGCTGCTCGATGAACTGCCAGCGAAGCTTGGCAAGTACTTCGGATACAGATTCTGTCATAGGATGGTCCTCGGATATGCGCGTTAATAACTCTTGTTCTTGCTTCTTTATTTAAATAATTAGCGTTTAAGGTATAACCATGCTGGAAAAGTGCAGCCGATGAAATAATAGCCGCGCTGGCTTCGGGGTTCGGGAAACGATTTGCCACGAACAGAAAGGTATTTTCAGCTTAATTAAGCTATAGTTTTCTCGGCCTGAAATCTTGCCGCTCCGTGAAGGAATCTGGCCCATTTTTGCTCTTTCTTTACTGGTTCTTGATAAAGTAGACACATCAACCACAATTTAATTCAGTCTTTAGCCTGAAAAATACTGAATAACGATAATTAATCGATAAATATGTCAGACGCAGTGCAGAAAAAATCAGCCCCACACACGCCGATGATGCAGCAGTTCCTGCGCATCAAGGCCGATTACCCGGATACGCTGCTGTTCTATCGCATGGGCGATTTTTACGAGCTGTTTTTCGATGATGCCCGTTATGCGGCCAAACTGCTCGACATCACCCTGACCCGGCGCGGCCAGTCGGCGGGTGAGCCGATCCCCATGGCCGGTGTGCCCTATCATGCCGTAGAGGGATACCTCGCCCGCCTGCTTAAACTCGGCGAGAGCGTGGCCATCTGTGAACAGATCGGTGACCCGGCAACCTCGAAAGGCCCGGTCGAGCGCAAGGTGGTACGCATCATCACCCCCGGCACGGTCACTGATGAGGCCCTGCTCGACGAGCGCCGCGATAACCTGCTCGCCGCCGTGCATCAACACGAAAATGGTTTTGGCCTGGCGACACTGGATATAGGCAGCGGCCGGTTTTGCGTGGTAGAGGTCGACTCAGCCACCGCCCTGGCCAGCGAATTGCAGCGCCTGCAACCAGTGGAGTGCCTGGTGACCGAAAACGCGCCGTTGCCGCTGGCGCTTACCTGCCAGCGTGAACTGGCCCCGTGGTATTTCGAATACCAGGCCGCGCAGCATCGCCTCTGCGAGCAATTCGCCACCCGGGACCTGCACGGCTTCGGCTGTGAGGAACTGAAACTGGCCATTTGCGCCGCCGGCGCGCTGTTGCAATACACGCAGGAGACCCAGCGCACGACCCTGCCCCATATCAATGCCCTGCACATCGAGGCTCCCGCCGACAGTATCGTGCTCGACGCCGCCACACGCCGAAACCTGGAGATAGACACGAATCTTTCCGGTGGTCTGGAACACACCCTGCGCGCGGTCATGGACCAGACCGCCACGGCGATGGGTTCCCGGCTGTTGCAACGCTGGTTGAACCGGCCCGTGCGCGATCACGCGCTCCTCAATGGCCGGTATGCCGCGATCACACGCCTGCGTGAAAACCATGACTGGCAAGCCTGCGCCGAGACCCTGCGTGGCTTCGCTGACATGCAACGCATCCTTGCGCGCATCGCCCTGCGTTCGGCCCGGCCCCGCGACCTGTCGGCCTTGCGGGACAGCCTCGGCCTGTTGCCGACGCTGAAACAACAGCTCGAAGTATTCAGGCAGAAGAGCGACCTGCTGGCCGAACTGAATCGACACATTGACCCGCAGCCCGTCCTCTACCAGCAACTCGAGGCGGCGATCATCGACATGCCACCCGTGGTCTTGCGTGATGGCGGGGTCATCGCCGAGGGCTATGACACCGAACTCGATGAACTGCGTGCCCTGAGCCGGGATGCTGATCAGTACCTGCTCGACCTCGAGCAACGTGAACGCAAACGCACCGGCATCGCCACCCTCAAGGTCGGATACAACCGCGTGCATGGTTACTATATCGAGATCGGCAAGGCGCAAAATACCGACCGCATCCCGCCCGAGTACGTACGCCGCCAGACCCTCAAGGCCGCCGAGCGCTTCATCCTGCCGGAATTGAAGGCATTTGAAGACAAGGTCCTGAGTAGCCACGAACGCGCCCTGGCTCGGGAAAAGGCCCTGTACGCCGCGCTTCTCGAGGATATTGCCGCAGATCTCGCCGGTCTGCAGGCTACCGCAGGGGCCGTCGCCGAACTGGATGTGCTGCAGAATCTCGCCGAACGTGCTGAGAACATGCAGTTTATTGCGCCGAAACTAAGCCAAACGGCTGGCATTGATATCCGGGCCGGGCGGCACATCGTGGTCGAACAGGCCCAGGATGGCCCGTTTATCGCCAACGATACCCGACTGGACCGTGAGCGGCGGATGTTGATCGTGACCGGACCGAATATGGGCGGCAAATCAACCTATATGCGCCAGGTGGCCCTGCTCGTTATTCTCGCCCACATTGGTAGCCATATCCCGGCAGTTTCAGCGACAATCGGCCCCATAGACCGCATTTTCACCCGCATTGGTGCCTCGGATGACCTGGCTGGCGGGCGCTCGACCTTCATGGTCGAGATGACCGAGACCGCCAACATCCTGCATAACGCCAGCGCCCAAAGCCTCGTGCTCATGGATGAGATTGGCCGCGGCACCAGCACCTATGATGGCCTGGCGCTGGCCTGGGCCTGTGCCGAGAAACTGGGTGAGGCCGACGGCCCCTTTACCCTGTTTGCGACACATTACTTCGAACTGACCCGGCTGCCCGAGGCGCACCACGGCCTTGCCAATGTGCATTTTGATGCCGCCGAGCATGACCAGGGTATTGTTTTTCTTCATGAACTCAAGGAAGGGCCGGCCAGCCGCAGCTACGGCCTGCAGGTAGCTGCCCTCGCCGGGCTACCCCGAGACGTCCTTGCGCAGGCCCAACTACACCTGAACCGGCTGGAAAATTCCCCCGCCAAGCCGATCCCCTCAACCGCAACAGCGCAAGCCGCTGACCCTGTCCGCGAGGCACTGGCCGGTCTGCAACCGGATGAAATGACTCCGAAACAGGCCCTCGATGCCCTCTACCAGCTGCAACAACAGCTCGAAAGCGAACAATAAGCCGTTAATAAAGCCCTTTCAGTGGCAGCAATATCCCCTTGATCTATATTTAAGTTACTCATCCCGCTGCCGATAGAAATTAGCAGTCAACTACTAAATAAGTATAAATCAACCAGCCCGGCGACCTTTATATTAGGAAACAGCTTGAATATTCAATCCTTAACCACCTTGTCCCTGCAAAAACGGATTACCCTCATCGCCCTTCTCGGCATGCTGCTGGTGGCCGTGACAATGGCCATCGCTGACCGGCTGACCTACCGGGCTGCAGAGGTGCGTTTTAACCACGCCCAGCTGCAAACGCAAAACATGCTCTGGCAGCGCATTCTAAAGGATCAGTTCGAGCAGAACGCCCTGGGCATGGCCAGCCTGCGCCGGGAGCGTTTTATCAGCAAGGCCCTTGTTGAAAATGATAAGGCGCAGTTGCAGGAACGCGCCGATAATCTATACAACAACCTGCTGGCCAGTGAAATTCTGCAACACATGCAAATTACCAACAAGCATGCCGAAGTGGTTTACCGAACCGATGGCATTGAGTATGCAGGCAAGAGCCGCATGGCCGTTATTGCCCAGACCCTGGCCTCAAGCAAGGTAGTCAGTGACATTGGTACAGATGCGAATGGTGATATCAACACGATTACCAGTTTCCCGCTTTTTACCAATGGTGAACTGATCGGTAGCGGGGTCTTCATCCAGAGCCTGCGGCCAGCTGTAGAAGCCTTGATCAATAAAGACCGTGACGATGCGAAAAGAACAGATCCATCCAATCTGCTTGAGGCCTTTGTCATCAGAGCGGACGGGGAACCACAGTACACCTCGAATAAAGAACTCTATAATGCCTTTAATGAAAAATTTAAAAACCTCGATACAAAATCCATTCAGTACCTTCATGCCGCAGACAAGGTATATACCGTTTCATTGAGTCCGTTATTCACTGCCGACAATGTGAGGCTCGGAAACCTTATCGTCGCACGTGATACTACAACACAATATATGGCTAACCAGAATGCGCAATGGCTGGCCTATTCGTTAATCGCATTGGGCATTCTTGTGACAGCCGCCTTTCTCCTGATTTATATCCGGCGGTCTTTCCATCCCATGGTAAATCTGCTTGCTACTGTACGCAATCTGCATGCGGGTGACATTGATGCCCGTGCAAGCATCTCGCGCATGGATGAGATTGGCCGGCTTAGTTCGGCATTCAATGACATGGCCGACAACATGGCCGAGGTCATTAATCATGAACGTGAGGGCAAGGAGGATCTTGAGGAACGGATCAATATCCTGCTCGAAGTTGTGCAGAAAGTCAGCGACGGCGATCTGAGTGCCGAGATGATGGTCTTTAGCGGCACAGATGAAATCGATCAGCTTGCCCGCGGTATTGGAAACATGATCAACAGTCTCAACCAGCTGGTGTCACAGGTGCAGCAGGCCGGCATCCAGGTCACCAGTTCCGCCACCGAGATCGCGGCCACCGCCAACCAGCAGCAGGCCACGGTCACCGAACAGGCCGCCGCCACGCAGCAAATCATGGCCACCGCCACCGAGATCTCGGCGACCTCGCGGGAGCTGGCCTCGACCATGCGCGAGGTCGCCGGCGTTGCTGACCAGACCGCGCACTCCGCCACCGACGGCCAGCAGGCCCTCACCAGCATGGAGTCCACCATGCGCCTGATGAGCGAGGCCACCGCCTCGATTACCTCGAAGCTCGCTGTGCTCAGTGAGAAGGCCGCCAATATCAATACCGTGGTCACCACCATCACCAAGGTCGCCGACCAGACCAACCTGCTCTCGCTGAACGCCGCCATCGAGGCGGAAAAGGCCGGCGAGTACGGACTGGGCTTCTCCGTTGTCGCTACCGAGATCCGCCGACTTGCCGACCAGACGGCTGTCGCCACCTGGGATATCGAGCAGATGGTCAAGGAGATGCAGTCGGCCGTGAGTGCCGGGGTCATGGGTATGGACAAGTTCTCTGAAGAGGTGACCCGCGGCGTGCAGGATGTACAGCAGATCAGTGGCCAGCTGGCCCGTATCATTGACGATGTGCAGACCCTGACACCGCGCTTTGAAACCGTTAATGAAGGCATGCAGAGCCAGAGCCTCGGTGCACAGCAAATCTCCGAGGGCATGGTCCAGCTTAACGAGGCCGCGCAGCAGACCGTCGAGTCCCTGCGCCAGTCCTCAGCCTCTATCGATACACTCAAGAACGCCGCGCATGACCTGCAGAAAGGCGTGTCGAAGTTCAACACCAGTCCACATAGAGCCTGATGATTATGGGCAAAAAAATCACGACTTTATTCCGCACACTTCACTACTTGCCGGTGAAGAAGAAGATGTACATGGGCTTTGGCGTGGTAGTGCTGATATTGAGCATTGTGCTGATACAAACCCTTGTTGGCCTGACTTCGGTCTCAACCTCGACACGAAATGTGCTCGAGAAGCATCAGCCGGCAATGATAACCGCCCTCAAACTCTCGGAGAAAGTGAAAGATTCCCTGAGTAGCCTGGGGTTCTTTTTATTGAGCAAGGAAGATGTCGACAGACTTCAGTACGAAACACAAATCGCTGATGTCAGCCGTCTTGTCCAGTCATTAAAAGCAAATGATTCTCTACAGGCCGACAAAAGCATTGCCTTGCGCATAACGCGGATAGAGGATTTTCTCGAACAACTTGCTGAAGTCCAGGCGACCATGATCGCTGTCTCTTCCAGCCAGTTAAAGAATTTTCCGGCGGTCAATTATTCCGATCAATATGTCAACCCTGTCAGCCAGACTGTTTTACAAAAACTACAACAGATCATAGATTCTGAAAATGAGGAATACGGTAAACAGGCACGTGCCGGGATCATCTCTTACACAAACCGGATGCGTTATACCTGGGCGCGAATGATGAGTGAACTGCGTGCCTTTCTTGGCTTTCGCACAATAACTAATCATGAATCCATAAACGATCAGCTTGCCGTATTCATCAAGGACCTTGATGCCTTATCTGAAGAATATGCGAATAAATTCACCTTCGAGCAGGAAGAGGCTCTCGAGGTACTCAATCAACAATATAAGAAATTCATACCGGAAATCGCTCATATTGCGGCCATCCACGGCAGTGACGCATGGCGCCAGGATGCGGATATTTTCAGAACCCGGGCACGCGCGCATATTGTAAACCTGAATAACGAAATCGATGCCCTTGTCAACGAACTTGTAGATACCACCAGAATCCACGGAGAACAGCTCAGTAATGAGGCCACCACCATCAGCCTGCGAATTACCGGCATGCTGCTGATCGGCATTATCGCCGTGCTCGTGCTGGCCAAGCTGCTCGCCACCGGTATTATCCGGCCAATGAGCGAAGCGGTGGACGCCGGGATCACGACGATTAATAACGCCGTTTCTTCCCTCTCTGGTGAATCCAGTCCTATTAGCCCTGACAAGGGTGGTGACGAAATCAGCAATATGAAGAATACCTTTGAGGTGATGTCAAAGACGCTCGCTGACGCCATTCAACATCAGCAGGACTATACTGAACAACTGCAGACACACGTCGACATGATCCTTGATAACGTTAACAAGGCCGCGGCAGGGGATCTGAGCACGGATCTTGCCAACTTTACGGGCACAGAGACCACTGATGAACTGGCCCATGGCGTCCAGGCAATGATCAACAGTCTCAACCAGCTGGTGTCACAGGTGCAGCAGGCCGGCATCCAGGTCACCAGTTCCGCCACCGAGATCGCGGCCACCGCCAACCAGCAGCAGGCCACGGTCACCGAACAGGCCGCCGCCACGCAGCAAATCATGGCCACCGCCACCGAGATCTCGGCGACCTCGCGGGAGCTGGCCTCGACCATGCGCGAGGTCGCCGGCGTTGCTGACCAGACCGCGCACTCCGCCACCGACGGTCAGCAGGCCCTCACCAGCATGGAGTCCACCATGCGCCTGATGAGCGAGGCCACCGCCTCGATTACCTCGAAGCTCGCTGTGCTCAGTGAGAAGGCCGCCAATATCAATACCGTGGTCACCACCATCACCAAGGTCGCCGACCAGACCAACCTGCTCTCGCTGAACGCCGCCATCGAGGCGGAAAAGGCCGGCGAGTACGGACTGGGCTTCTCCGTTGTCGCTACCGAGATCCGCCGACTTGCCGACCAGACGGCTGTCGCCACCTGGGACATCGAGCAGATGGTCAAGGAGATGCAGTCGGCCGTGAGTGCCGGGGTCATGGGTATGGACAAGTTCTCTGAAGAGGTGACCCGCGGCGTGCAGGATGTACAGCAGATCAGTGGCCAGCTGGCACGCATCATTGACGATGTGCAGACCCTGACACCGCGCTTTGAAACCGTCAATGAAGGCATGCAGAGCCAGAGCCTCGGTGCCCAGCAAATCTCCGAGGGCATGGTCCAGCTTAACGAGGCCGCGCAACAGACCGTCGAGTCCCTGCGCCAGTCCTCAGCCTCTATCAACACACTCAAGAACGCCGCGCATGACCTGCAGAAAGGCGTGTCGAAGTTCAAGGTCGGATAATATTCCAGGCCCGGGAAATATTGGCAATGCTATTACTCAGTTTCAATATCAGCAACGAGCGTTATGTAATCGAAACTGTCAATGTTATCGAGATTATCCCCATGGTCCTGCTGAAAATAATACCCGGTGCCGGCAAGGTAGTGGCAGGCATGCTTAATTATCACGGGCAGGCTGTGCCCGTTATTGACATCAATGCCCTGTGCAATAGTGATGTTGTGAAAAAATCACTCACCAGCAGAATCATCCTGCTTCGATATAAGGAAAAACACATACTCGGCCTGCTGGCAGAGCGAGTGACAGAGACCCTGCACATTAATGACAGCGAATTTAACGATATCGGCATCAAGGTCAGTGACTATGACTTTCTGGGTAAGGTTGCCGAGCATGACGATAGCCTTTTGCAGTTAATCAATATCGAAAACCTGCTATCCGAAAGTCTTGAAGGAGCACTTTTTTCTACTGCGTCACCATTCGGCGGAGAATAAGAGCCCGATATCATGCCGAAACAATTAATCGCCAACAGACTGAAAAATGCCATGGGACTACATACCCCCACTGTCGGCATGATTACTATTTCAAGTGCGATAGACAGACGTATGCGCGCCCTGCAGCTGGATGATTGTGCGCAATACCTGGTAAACCTCGATAACGACCCCGGCGAAATGCAGAAGCTCATCGAGGCCGTCATTATCCCGGAAACATGGTTCTTTCGCGATGCGATTGCCTATAAGAAGCTGCTTGAATATTTGCGCACAAGACAGTCTGCCGTATATAAATCGCAACTGAGAATTCTTAGCATACCCTGCTCCACCGGCGAAGAGCCCTACTCTATCGCCATGCTGCTGGCGGATAACGGCTTTGAGGTTGGGACATATAGAATCGACGCCGTCGATATCAGCGAGAAACTGATTCAGAAGGCGAAACTCGGCTCGTATGGAAAGCATTCATTCCGGGCGGAGGATTTATCCTTTGTAGATCGACACTTTACCAGGTACGAAGACAAATTCATGCTCTCTGATGCGGTCAAGGCACAGGTCAATTTTCATCATGCAAACCTGCTTGATGCTGATTTCCTGCCCGGATATGATATCTATGACGTCATCTTCTGCAGAAACCTGCTGATATATTTTGATGGCCCGACCCAGGCACGGGTGTTCTCGGTGCTTGCCCGCCTGCTGAAGAATGACGGCATCCTGATACTCGGTCATGCTGAAACCAGCCAGCGGTCCGCGGGGCTTTTTGAAACAGCCAGTAACCTCGGCCCCTATATAAACCGTAAGGCTTCTAAAACACCTGCGATACCACGCGCGTCTGACAAGGCAGGTCCAATCAGCAATAAAAATGCCGCACTTGCCGATAAACAGGTGCCCGCTGAACTACCGGAGTCTGGTCTCGATAGCCCACTGGAAAAGGCTTTCGCCCTTGCCAACGAAGGGCGTGTTGAAGAGGCTATAGAGCTGGGCCTCGCCTGTGTGCAACATGACAGGTTTTCCAGTCGCGCGCATTATTTACTCGGCTTGCTCTATGATATCAGTGCTGATACCAGCAAGGCTGACGACTATTTGAAAAAGGCCCTGTACCTGGACCCGAACAATATTGAGGCGCTCATTCACCTGTCGCTGATGGCCGAACAGCGCGGCGACAGTGACGACTCCGAGCGTCTGCGCAACCGGGCCGAACGTGTCCAGAACAGAAACAGACTATCATGAGTGAAACACATACAAACACACCTGCGTTCGATGACTGCTGGAACAGCATAGGTGTCTGGCGTCGTGGCGAAGTTCGTTGCGACAAGCTGGATGAGGTCATCCATTGCTATAATTGCCCGACATACGCAATGGCCGGGCGTTCACTTCTGGACAGGGCGGCACCAGAGGATTATGCACAGGAATGGACTAATGTACTGGCGCGCGAGAAGGTCATCCAGGAAAAAAATCTGGAATCGGTGGTTGTTTTCAGGCTTGGTGCGGAATGGTTGTCACTGCCTGTATCCATGATTGGCGAGATCACCCTTATGCGGGACATTTTCGATCTGCCGCATAACCATAATCCCAAACTTCGTGGCATCGTCAATATACGCGGCAAGCTTGTTATCTGCATGTCACTCGGTTTCCTGATCGGCGTGGACCGACCGGATGAAGACTGGCTGAAGGCTGATCGTTCCATACAGAGGCTTATCATGATGCGCGAAGGCAGCGGTTACATTGTATTCCCGGTTAGCGAAGTGCATGGGATTACACGTCATCATGCTGATGAGTTAAACATGGCGCCGGATACCGTCAAGAAAAAGAATCTGAATTTCATCAAGGGCATTATCAAATGGCAGGACCACAATGTCGGTTGCATTGATGAAACAGCGTTAACCGCCGAGATTGCAAACAACCTGAGATGAGTAACGATAAATACAATCCGGCCACCGACCCTGTCATGCTTGACTTGTACCGACAGGAAGTCGAAACCAATACCCGCGCAATAACAGAAAACCTGTTAAACCTGGAGCGCAACAACGATGTTCCAGTGGCCGCGGAAGCCATGATGCGTGCCGCACACTCTATCAAGGGTGCGGCACGCATGGTCGGCTTCGACAGGGTGGTGGAGCTTGCACATACAGTTGAGGATTGTTTTGTCGCCGCGCAGGACGGCGAGATAAAAATCGAGGAGGCTCATATCGACATTCTTTTAAAGGCTGTTGATATGATCACGGATATTTCCGAGGGTCGCACCGAGACCCTCAATGATGAGGTTGTCACCTCTCTCATGGATTCCATCAGTGCTATCGTATCAGGTGGCATGTCAGCGCCACCGGCTGATGTCCCCCACGACAACAGCGCGCCGGACAATGACATGCTGGAAATGTTCAGGACGGATGCCCTGTCTTTGTCTGCGAAGATCGACGCCACGATTGTCGGTCTTGAGGGAGCAGTCCCGTCCAATGATGAATTGGCTGCCATACAGCGCGACGTGCACATGTTTATCGGCGGTGCAAAACTGGCCGGACAGGATACCCTCGCCAGGTTCGGCACGCTGATAGATGAGCAGCTGCTTGCCTATATCGAGAGCAATACAGCCATTAGCGCGGAGGCCTTCGCTACCTTCCAGGAACTGCTGCAAACCCTGATTGACTGGGCCGCAGGTGACGCCAGCCACGATCTTTCGAACGTCACCGACTTACTCGCAAGGATGCGCCTTGAGCCCGACACAGTGACTGAGTCGTCAGACGTGCCTGCATCTGTATCAAAGCCAGAAGAACCTGCTTTATCTGTCCCTGTTGCGGATTTACAGGACACGTCTATACGGATCAGCACACGCCGCATGAACAGGCTTGTCGGTCTGGCCAGTGAAAATGTTGTCGAGGCGCGCTGGGTACGTTCGCACGCCGATGCCATGCTGGTTTACCGGCGCAGGCAAACCGAGTTAATCGGTGCCCTCGATAACCTGCGTAACTATCTCGACGAGGCGAACGTGCCTGAACATATCAACGAGATATTCAGCGAGATCCAGCGCCGCAGCAATGACTCCCGTGCCTATCTCGCTTCCAGGCTGACAGAGCTGGAGGACTTTGACCGCCGTGTTACCGGCCTCTCGGAACGCCTGAACCATGAAGTCCTGCAGACCCGCATGCGCCCCTTCGCTGATTGCACGCGCGGTTTCGACAGGATGCTCAGGGATTTGGCCCGCGACCTCGGCAAACGTGTCGAGCTTTCGATTGACGGCGGCAACACCCAGGTTGACCGGGAGATCCTCACCCGCATTGAGGCGCCACTTAACCATATCCTTCGCAACGCAGTCGACCACGGCATTGAGAGTGTCGAAGAACGCACCCGGCAAGGTAAACCGGCGAGTGCGAAGATCAACATTACTGCTGCCCACAATATGGGCATGCTTGCCATCACCATTACAGATGACGGCCAGGGGGTAAATATTGATTCCCTCCGGCAGCGTATCGTCGACCGCCAGCTGGTTTCCGCCGAAATGGCTGCCAACCTTAATGACCATGAATTACTGGACTTTCTCTATTTACCGGGCTTCTCTACCCGTTCGGCAGTCACCGAGATTTCCGGTCGCGGCGTCGGTCTCGATGTCGTGCACAATACGATTCAGGAAATGCGCGGCCAGATCCGTACCTCGTCTGTTTTCGGTCACGGCATGCGCATCCAGCTCATGTTACCGCTCACGCTTTCTGTCATTCGCAGCCTGTTGCTCGAGATAGGCGGCCAGCCATATGCCATTCCACTGGCACGAATCAGTTCCATCCATACCCTGACCAGGGGTGAAGTTGAAAACATCGACGGCAAGCAGTTTTTCACTCTCAACGGCAAGCACATTGGCCTCGTTGATGCTGCCCAGGTTCTGGAAAGCAAGAGTGTCTCCAGCTTCAGCGACTTCCCGATTGTGGTGCTCGGTGACCGGCAAACACGTTATGGTCTGGTCGTCGACAGGTTTCTCGGCGAACGTGACCTGGCAGTACATATCCTGGACTCGCGCCTTGGCAAAATACGCGACATCAGTGCAGCGACACTTCTCGAAAATGGTTCTCCGGCACTCATTATTGATGTCGATGACATTATCCGTTCTATCGAACTTCTCATATCCGGAGAACGATTAAACACCATTGAACACGCAAGCGGAAGCCATACACCACTGGCAAAGAAAACCATCCTGGTCGTTGATGATTCCATTACGGTGCGCGAAGTTGAACGGAAACTGCTTGAATCGCGTGGCTACAATGTCGATGTTGCGGTAGACGGTATGGATGGCTGGAATACAGTGCAGAGCGGCGATTACAATCTTGTCATCAGCGACGTCGACATGCCACGCATGAATGGCATTGAATTTGTCACGATGCTGAAAAACAATTCCATATATAAGTCTTTACCCGTCATGATCGTTTCCTATAAAGATCGCCAGGAAGACCGTGATGCAGGACTGCAGGCAGGTGCAGACTATTATTTAACGAAAGGAAGCTTCCACGATGACAGCCTCATAGAGGCGGTTATTGACCTGATAGGTGAACCATGAGTATGCGTATAGCAATTGTCAATGATAATGAAGGCAATTTACTTGTTCTTTCCAGAATACTGGAAAAGCAGTCCCCGCATAAAATTGTCTGGCTGGCGAAAGACGGTGCCGAGGCAGTGGAAAAGTGTCTTAATGACACGCCTGATATCATCCTCATGGATCTGGTCATGCCGGTTATGAACGGGGTTGAAGCGACCAGGCTAATCATGAACCAGTGCCCCTGCGCGATACTCATTGCGACGGTGTCGGTTACCACCAATGCCTCAATGGTATTCGAGGCCATGGGGGCAGGTGCCATTGACGCGGTCAAGACCCCCGTCCTCGGCGATTACAATACCGATCATGATAGCCAGCTTCTCCTGCAGAAGATTGCCACGATCCAGAACCTGATCGCCCCGGGTAGCAGGACTAATCGCAGTATGCGCGCCGAGGAAGCCACCCCCGAACCGATTTCCAGCAGTACGCCGATTCTTGCCATCGGCGCATCAACCGGCGGACCGGCTGTGCTGGCCACTATCCTCGGGCAACTGCCGGTGGACTTTCCTGTTCCGGTAGTCATTATCCAGCATGTCGACCAGTATTTTGCGCGCAATTTTGCCGAATGGCTTGATAAGCAGTGTCCGCTTTCTGTCCGCATTGCCAGGGACGGTGATACACCCGAGGCAGGCACGGTACTGATTGCCGGTACCAACGAACACCTGGTTATGCAACCGAACAAACAACTGACTTATGCCGAGTCGGCCACAGAAAGTCATTATAAACCCTCAGTGAATGTCTTCTTCGAGAGCCTGGCAAAACACTGGGACAGTTATATTATTGCCTGCCTGCTCACTGGCATGGGTCGCGACGGTGCCGCCGGCCTGATGCAAATCCGGCAAAAAGGCGGCTATACTATCACCCAGAACGAGGATACCTGTGCCGTTTACGGCATGCCCAAGGCGGCCGATGAGATGGGCAGTTCCATGCAGTCTCTCGCGCCAGGTGATATTGTTCAGTCTGTCATGGATTTACTCGAACATAAGAAAAGCAACAAGGCAGATCAGGCATGACATCTGAAATGAGCACCAACAAGTGTATTGTCCTGCTCGTCGATGACCAGCCCATTATTGCGGAAGGCATACGCCGCATGCTGGAAGATGAAAGCGACATCATTTTCCACTACTGCGATGACCCCAATCGGGCAATCAAAATGGCCGCCGAGATTGACGCCACCGTCATCCTCCAGGACCTGGTGATGCCGGATATCGATGGCATGACCCTGGTGCGCTTTTATCGCGCCAACCTGGATACTCGCAACATCCCGATCATTGTGCTGTCGAGTAAAGATGACCCCCAGATCAAGAGTGACGCCTTCACCAACGGTGCCAATGACTATCTCGTCAAGTTACCAGATAAAATCGAACTGCTGGCCCGTATCCGCGCCCATTCACGCAGTTACCTGACCCAACTGGAGCGTGATGCGGCCTTCCATGCCCTGCGTGAAATGCAGAAACAGCTGGAGGAGAGCAATCGCGAATTACAACGGATTTCCGCCCTTGATGGCCTCACCGGGCTGGCCAACCGCCGTCACTTTGATGAACAACTGGAAAAGGAGTGGCGTCGTGCGCAACGGGCGAATCTGCCCCTGTCACTCATCCTCATCGACATTGACCACTTCAAACCCTATAACGATACCTATGGCCACCTCGCGGGCGATGAGTGCCTGCAACAGGTCGCCCAGTCGCTGAAAGAAAGCATCGTGCGCCCGGGTGACCTGGTGGCCCGTTACGGGGGGGAGGAATTTGTTGTCATCCTCCCGGAGACCAAGGTCGAGGGTGCCTGCGTGGTGGCCGAAAACCTGCGCAAGAACATCGCCGCCCTGCAGCGTGCCCACAGTGCCTCGGATACCTCGGAACATGTCACTATCAGCCTCGGCGTCGCCCAGGCCGATTTTGCCGGCATGCCCGCCCTCGATGATCTGATTGAACAGGCCGACAAGGGTCTCTATGAGGCCAAGGAAAGTGGGCGCAATCGCTATCAGGTTGCTTAAGGGTTATTCCGGGCTCGCTCACAGCCGTTTTCCACGGTAGAATCGGGTTAATCCTTTCCCAACAACAATACTGATGCCATGACCTTCGTCGTTACTGAAAATTGTATCAAGTGCAAATATACCGACTGCGTCGATGTTTGCCCGGTGGATTGTTTCCATGAGGGGCCGAACTTCCTTGTGATTGACCCCGAGGAATGCATTGACTGCACCCTGTGCGAGCCGGAATGCCCGATTGCGGCTATTGTTGCCGAAGATGACGTGCCGGATGATCAACAGCAGTTCATCGCCCTCAACGCCGAACTGGCCAGGGAATGGCCGGTTATCGATACGGTCAAACCGCCCCCTGATGATGCCGATGAGTGGAAGGACGTCCCCGACAAGCTCCAATACCTTGAGCGTTAATCACGCGCACTCTCCGTAAGGCGGTAACACGTGCCAGATCAACCTATCGTCGGCATCACCCTGCTGCCCTACAACGTTGACCCCTTACAGCACCTCTGCGCGCGTCTCTGCTCACAGTACAAGGCGCATTGGCCGGACCTGAGCCGGGTAATGATCCTCATGCCCGAGGGTGATGCCCGCCACCGGCTTAACCGCTTGCTGATCGCAAACTCCCCCACCGGCGCAGTGTTGGGCCCCCGGCAGATGAGCTTGCACGCATTTGTGCAGCAGCACAGTCCCGGTGATGCCCTGTGTATCAACCTGCACGCACGCGAACTGCTCCTCGTCGAGGCTCTGCGGGAACACAAGCCGCTCTATGGCAAAAGCAACCCGTGGCTGCTGGCGGAAAACCTGCTCCAGCTGTTCGATGAACTGAACCGGCAACAATGTCACCTGCCCGACGATTATGACGCCTTCACCGGCGCACTCGAACAGGCCTATGGCTTTACCCCTGATGCGTGCCGACAACTGGCTCCCCTGCTCAATCACGAGGCAGAACTTGTCTATACCCTGTGGCGGGCCTGGCGTGAACAACTGGCTGCCGAAGGCTTCCTCGACCCGCACGACGATTATGGCCAGCGCCTGGCGAACCTGCACCTGCCTGACGATATCGAGCACTGTTACCTGCTCGGCTATGAGCGGCTTATCCCTGCCGAGGCGGCCTGGTTTGGCCGGGCGGCCAAGTCGGGCAGGGCCAGTCTGTACCTGCAGGGGCAAACGGGTATGGCGGAGACTGATTACCATCCGGATGCGGTTATCAGCTCGCTGCTCGCCGCCTTGCCGGATATCCCCGTCAGCAGCCAGGGGCAGGCCGATGGCTACAGCGAGGCCCTGAATACTGTCTATGCCCAGGGCGGTGAGCCCATTACCATGCGGGCGCAGCATTATGCCGCGCAGGTGAAACAAAGCCCCGTGCAGGGTCGCCTGCAGATCCTTGCGGCCAGCAGCCAGGAGCAACAGGCCCTCGGTATCGAGCTGCAGAGCCGCTTGTGGTTGGCAGAGAATACCGGCCAGATCGGCATTGTCACGCAGGATCGCCGCCTGGCGAGACGACTGCGGGCGCTGTTCGAACGCGCCGGCATCCAGATACAGGATCAGTCTGGCTGGGCACTCTCCACCACCAGCGCCGCCGCCGTGCTGGAACGCTGGCTGGAATGCATCGAACAGGACTTTGATCACCTGCCACTGCTCGACCTGCTGAAGTCCACCCTCCTCATTGATGAAGAGCAGCGTGAAAAACATTTAAAAACCGTTTATCGCTTTGAACAGGATATCGTCCTGCATGAAAATATCGCCAGCGGGCTATGGCGTT
This sequence comes from Sulfuriflexus sp., assembly GCF_032250955.1. Taxonomy (NCBI): domain Bacteria; kingdom Pseudomonadati; phylum Pseudomonadota; class Gammaproteobacteria; order Chromatiales; family Granulosicoccaceae; genus Sulfuriflexus; species Sulfuriflexus sp. The sequence goes on from NZ_JAVVES010000016.1 coordinate 29,468, forward strand.
ACCGCCGTCAGCTCGATGCCCGGCACGCACGCCTGCCGGAGATATGGACCCGGGAGATGAGCCGCTCGTTACACACGCTGTTTGACCAGCTCGAACATGCCGCCTCGCCCCTGCTCGCCCTCATGGGCAAGAAAAATCTGCAGCCGCTGACCTTTATTCATGCCTTGCAAGAGAGCCTGCAACGACTCGGCCTGCTGGAAGCCTTCGCCGAGGACGCCGCCGGCCAACGTATCCTCAGCGAACTTGAGGGAATGGCGCATGCCCTCAGCGGTCGCCAACTGCTCATGCACTGGGGCGAACTCCGTAGCTGGCTGGGGCGGACAATGGAACGTTATAACTTTTGCCCGCAAAGTCGGCAAAGCCGGGTGCAGCTGCTGGACATGAATAGCACGGCGCTTTGTCGCTTTGATGCCCTGATCCTGGCTGCAGCTGACCAGGAACACCTGCCGGGTCGCAATGAACCGTCGGCCTTTTTTAACGATGCGGTAAGACAGGCGCTCGGCCTGGAGCTCAGTCTCGTCAGGCAACGTCAGCAGTTTTATCGCTTCCGCTGCCTGCTCGAGGCCGCGCCACAGATACTCCTGAGCTATCATGGCGAGCAAGACGGCGAAGCGATCGCCCCCAGCCCATGGCTGGCGGCGCTGCAGAATTTTCACCAGCTCGCCTGGAACGATCGGCTGGAGGCCACCTTACTCGAGCGGTATCTTGCCGCCGGTTATAGCGGCTTTAACCATACAGTGCCGCTGCCAGCCAACGCGCCGCTCCCGGCCCAGCCGCGGGTGACCTGTCCCTCCCACCTGCTGCCGGCGTCATTATCGGCGAGTAGCTATCAGCAAATCATCGACTGTCCCTACCAGTTTTTTGCCGCCCGCTGCCTGAAGTTGAAGACCAGTGATGAAATCCGTACGGCACTGGAAAAGAATGACTATGGCCAGCGCATCCACCTCTGCCTGCAGGCCTTCCATAGCCAGGTAGAGGGCTGCCCGCCACCGTTTGCCCAGGCAGTGAATGCGACCAACCGTCAGGCGGCCGTACAACACCTTGATGATATCTCCCGGGCAGTGTTTGCCCGCGACCTGGAAGATAACTTCCAGCACCGCGGCTGGCTACGGCGCTGGCAACAGACCATCCCGCTGTATATCCACTGGCAAATCAGCCGTGAGCATAACTGGCGTTTCAGCGAGGCCGAATACGAAGGCCAGGCACAGCTGGGCAAGCAGTCGCTGCAGGGCCGACTGGATCGCCTCGACCGGGCTGTGGCCGGCGAGCACTATGCCATTATTGATTACAAGACCGGCGCCGTCCCCAAACAGGCCGATGTTGATAGTGGCGAAGCGGTGCAACTGCCCTTCTATGCCTTGTTGCTGGGTGAGGCTATTCAGCGGGTTGAATACCTGGCCATTGATAAAGAGGTCAAGTCCGCGGTCAGCCTGGATGGCGAGTGGCTGGACGAACTGCGCGTGCAGCAAGCGCACCGCCTGACAGAGATTTTCGAGGCCCTGCACAATGGCCACGCCATGCCGGCCTGGGGAGATGAGAAGACCTGTCGCTACTGTGATATGCAGGGCCTGTGTCGGCGGGATGCCTGGCAGCAGGCAGACCAGGAGGTGCCGGCGTGAACACCAGTCTGCAGGCCTGCAACCCGCTGCAGAGCACCAGTGTGCACGCCTCGGCCGGCAGCGGCAAAACCTGGCTGCTGGTGTCGCGCCTGTTGCGGTTGTTACTGAACGGCGCCAAACCGGACGCCGCCCTGGCCATTACCTTTACCCGCAAGGCCGCCGCCGAAATGCAGGAACGGCTGATGTCGCGGCTATATGAACTCGCCTGCATGGATGAGCCCGAACTGGTAAAGGCCCTGACCGCAATCGGTCTCGAGGCCAGCGCCGAACAAGTGGCGAACGCCAGGCAACTCTATGAGACCCTGTTGCATCAGCCGCGCAGCATCAATATCACGACCTTCCATGCCTTTTCGCAGCAGATCCTGCGCCGCTTTGCCTTCGAGGCGGATGTGCCCGCCGGCTTTGAACTCGTTGACAAGACCCGCCTGCTCGCCACCGAGGCGTGGGACGCGCTATTCAGGGAGGCGACGGCCGAACCCGACAGCCCGGCCGCGCAGGCCCTCGATCGCCTGTTCAGTTATTGCGGCGGTATTTTCAATACCCGCCAGGCGCTCGACAGTTTCCTGCAACACCGCAGTGAATGGTGGGCACTCACCGGCAACGGCGAACCGGCAACGGCTGTTCAGGCCCTCGCCGAACAACTGGGTATCGACCCGGAGCAACCACCGGACATCAGCCGCTGGCTGGAGGCGCAGCGCCATGCCATTCATGAATACGCCACCCTGCTCGGCCAGCACAAGACCAGCACCAACCGGGACCGGCAACAGCGCATCTATGCGTTGCTTGAATCCACCGCTGCTGACAGTGACTGGCTGAGCCTGCTGACGAGTGAACTCTTTACTGACAAGGGCACAGCGCGGGCACTTAAATCATCCAAGGCCTTGATTAAAAGCCTCGGCGAGCAAGGAACCGAGCGCCTGCTGGCACTGCATGCGGAACTGACCGGGCTGATATCCGCACTGAATGACCAGCTCGCGCGCCACCTTGCCTTCAACGTCAACCAGGACTGGTATGTGGCCGGCCAGCAATACCTGTGGCACTACCAGAATATAAAACAGCAGCAGCGCCTGCTCGATTTTACGGATCTGGAATGGCAGGCCTGCCAGCTATTAAATGACGCCGAGCACGCACACTGGATCCAGTACAAGATGGATCAGCGTATCGACCACCTGCTCGTGGATGAGTTTCAGGATACCAACCCGACCCAGTGGCGACTCTTGCTGCCGCTCCTGGAAGAACTCGCCGCCGGTGAGACTGACCGGCAGCGTTCGGTGTTCATCGTCGGTGATGCCAAGCAGTCCATTTATGGCTTCCGCCGTGCGGATGCCAGCCTGTTTGCCTACGCGCGTGACTGGATGCAGGAACAGCTCCAGGCCGGCAGCATCCCCCTGTCTACCTCATGGCGCTCGGCCCCGGCGATCATGACGTTTGTGAATAATATCTTTGCCGAGGGCGAACTAAACCAGCGGCTCGCAGACTTCGATCATCACAGCACCCACCACGCAACACTCTGGGGTCGTGTCGAACTGTTACCCTTGCTCAGGCAACCTGACAAGTCTGCAGGCGAAGAGGCCCCGCCTGCGGACTCATTGCGTAATCCTTTGCTCGAACCTCGCGAGATCCCGGTAAACCGTCTTTATGAAGAAGAGGCGCGGATCATAGTAGACAAGATGCGGTCCCTGGTAGAACAACAGACCCCCATCGAGGAAGATGGCAGACAGCGTCCCGCGCACTACGGTGACATCATGCTGTTACTGCGTAACCGCAACCATATCGCAAGCTATGAACAGGCCCTGCAGGCTGCCGGCATCCCCTACCAGGGCAGTGAACCCGGGACCCTGCTGGAAAGTATCGAGATCCAGGACATGCTGGCCCTGCTCGATACCCTGATTGCCCCCTATAACAACCTCTCGCTGGCGCGGGTCTTGCGCTGCCCGCTGTTTGCCTGCAGCGAACAGGACCTGGCCCTGCTCGCCGACAAGGTCCGGCGCCAACCGCAGAGCTGGTTTGACTGTCTGACCGATGGCGATGAACGCTTCTCCGCACACCTGCAATTCGCCCGTGACAGCTTGCTGCGCTGGCACGAACAGGCCAGCCAGGTCCCGGTGCATGACCTGCTGGACAGGATTTACAGCGAGGCGGATGTCCTCAACCGTTTCAAGCAGGCCTTCCCCAGCCACCTGCAAGGCCGGATCGCGGCCAACCTGTTACGCTTCCTGGAGCTGGCACTGGAAATCGACAGTGGTCGTTATCCCAGCCTGTCACAATTTCGCGCCCGCCTGAGCGCCCTGCGCAAACAGGACAGGGACGGTCCCGACCCGGCGCAACCACAGGCCGAGGGACAGCGCCTGCAGATCCTGACCATTCACTCCGCCAAGGGACTCGAGGCCCCCATCGTCTTTATCGCCGACACGGCCACTGTCCCGAATGATCGCTTCAGTTATAACGCCCATATCAACTGGCCAAGCGGCGCCGACCGGCCGTTACACATGCAGTTATTGCTGAACAACCAGTCGCGTGATGAAGCCACCCTGGCCTTGCTGGATTCACAGCGCCAGCGCGATGCCCGTGAAGACGCCAACCTCTTGTATGTGGCCCTCACCCGTGCCCGCCAGTTGCTGTATATCTCCGGCGTGGAACCGGTAAAGAATAAAAACCAGGGCTGGCATAACCAGATCTCACGACAACTGGAAACACTCGGCCTGTTACAAGAGGAAGGCGGTTGCGTGATAGAGTCGAACAGCGCGCCGACGCTTGATGACTCGGTCGCGACTGAAAGTCCTGCAGCGTTCACACCGGCCACCCATCTTGACAAGCAAACGGATTATCCCGTTCTCCATCACCTCATTGCCCCCAGTGAGTCTATCGCCATCAATTACAGCGGCGGCCAGTCGTTCCATGATCGCGAGCATGCCATTCTGCGCGGCAACATCATTCATCGCATTCTTGAACGTTGCAGTCATGCAGCAGACGCGGCAGGCCATCAAGCGGCCGCTATTTATGCTGAGTTCAGCAGCCAGGTTAGCCGGGCCGATTTTGAGAATTGCTGGCAAGAGGCCCACAGGGTGCTGCAAGACCGTAACCATGCAGCGCTTTTTTCCGCGGACTGTTTCCAGCAGGCGTGGAACGAACTGCCTGTTGTTTACCGGCCTGACGATAACCCCGGCGCTATCGTCAACGGCATTATTGACCGCCTCGTGCGTTACGGGGATCGCCTGCTGATTATTGACTACAAGAGCGGCCAGCTTGCCGAGGGTGAAGACCCTGAACAGCTGGCGGAACACTATCGTCCGCAGCTCGCCTATTATGTACAAGGGGTACAGAAGTGCTGGCCAGACCTGAAGGTCGAGGCCGGTATCCTGTTTACGGCCGAGAGCCGGTTTATTCAGCTGTTCTGATTAAACTGACGCTGTATTGATGTCGTATTAACGACTGGCTATCTCGTTCTGGAGAATGTATTGCAGCTTGGCCGCCTGGATATAACCCGGCAGGCGTTTGCCATTGGCCAGGAAAATCGTCGGCGTGCCAGTGACACCCAGGGCATCGGCAATATCCATGTGCTGCTCGACGGGGTTGTCACAGGTGCGACTCTCGATAGGCTGGCCCGCCACGATCCGGTTCATGGCACGACGACGGTCATCGGCACACCAGACCGAAACGGCCTTGTCATAGGAGGCAGACTTTCTGCCTGCCCGCGGGTAAAAGACGTACTTCACCTCGATGCCTCGTGACGTGTATTCGCTGATCCCCTGGTGCATCCGGCGGCAGTAACCGCAATCGATATCGGTAAAGACGATTATGGAGTGCTGGCGTTCCTTGTCGGCCGGATAGATGAGCATATTCTCCGCATCGACCTTCGCCAGTGTCTGCAGGCGCGCCCGGGAACGTTTTTCTTCGGTGATATTGACGTTTGCCGTAAGGTCGATGATGTCGCCCTTGAGTGCATACTTACCGTCCGCTGACAGGTAGATAAAACCGTCACCAAAATCGACTTCGTAAACACCGGGCACGGGCAGACTGGATATCCTGTAACCGGTTTCCCCCGGCATGAGTTCGCTGAGGCTCTGTTTGATCGCGGCATGATCTGCATCATCTGCAGCCACCAGGCCGGGAACGAAAAACAAGCCCAGGCTGGTGAAGAAGGCACTCGCGAAAAATAACTGTTTCATTCTTAATCCCTGAAGTTCGTAAATTGTAATGGCAGGCCGGTCTCGTTTTCGCGCAACAGCGCCATTACGCTCTGCAGTTCGTCACGCTTTTTACCCGTGACACGCACCTGCTCACCCTGAATAACCGCCTGCACCTTGAGCCTGGAGTCCTTGATCAACTTGTTGATCTTCTTCGACTGTTCCTTGTCGACCCCCTGGCGAACCGTAATTGTCTGCCTGGCAGACTTCAGCGCCTCTTCGGTATCACCCTGTTCGAGGCAACCGATATCAATGCCGCGTTTCGAGAGCTTCTCGTATAAAATGCCGCGAACCTGATCAACGCGGAATTTGCTGTCGCTCTCGATGCGCAGATCCAGATCATGCTGCACGATCTTCGAATTAGAGCCCTTGAAATCAAATCGGTTCCCTACTTCACGATTAGCCTGATCCACGGCATTGCTCAGTTCGTGTTTATCGACCTCGGAAACAATATCAAACGATGGCATTTTGACCTCCGGATTAAACGTTTTCAGTGATTATACAGGGAAATTCATCCTATATTAATTCTTGCAACGCAAAGGCGCCAAGACGCAAAGACCGCAAAGGACAAGAATATAACAAAAACTTGTCATTCCAGGTGAAACATAGTGGATACCCGCTATCCAGTGACTTCTATAAGCATGTCTGGATTCTGGCCTGCGCCAGAATGACGGGATATTTATGAATTAGTTCGCCTGCTCTGCAGCCTTTGCGCCTCTGCTTTGGGCTTTTAACCACAATCCCATTTTTATAACTCATGGATTTCGGCTAGCACCATGCCGACATGACGGTGATAGTTATAATTCACCCAGCGGTCTCTGCGTCTTGGCGTCTCTGCGTTGGGCTTTTAACCACAATCTTTTTTATAACTCATGGATTTCGGCTAGCACCATACCGACATAACGGTGATAGTTATAATTCACTCAGCGGCCTCTGCGTCTTGGCGTCTCTGCGTTGGGCTTTTAACATACTCCTGGCCTCAGCCTCGCGGGTGATGCTCGGCATGCAGGCTCTTCAGTCGTTCACGGGCGACATGCGTGTAGATCTGGGTCGTTGAAAGATTACTGTGCCCGAGTAACAACTGCACGACGCGCAGATCCGCGCCGTGATTGATCAGGTGGGTAGCAAAGGCATGGCGCAGGGTGTGCGGCGAGAGGGGCTTATTAATATTGGCCTTCACGGCGTAACGCTTGATTAACTGCCAGAAGGCCTGCCGGGTCATCGGCCCGCCGCGGCGAGTCGGAAATATTGCGTCCAGCGGCCGGCCATTGGTTATGTCGGCGCGGTCGTAACGGATAAACCGTTCCAGCCAGCTCAAGGCCTCTTCACCCAGTGGCACCAGCCGTTCTTTGCCGCCCTTGCCGGTTACCCGCACAACGCCCTGTTGCAGGTTCACCTGCGATAACTCCAGTGTCACCAGTTCGCTCACCCGCAAGCCGGTGGCGTAGAGCAACTCGAGCATGGTGCGATCCCGGGAGCCCAGTGCCTCGCTCGTATCGGCTGCCTCCAGCAGGTTTTCCACATCGTCCTCGGTAAGCAGCTTGGGCAGGGCCCGGGCGATCTTGGGGGCCTCGATACGTGCACTCGGGTCATCCTGCAGACGCCCTTCCCGGATCTGGTACTGGTAGTAGCGCCGCATACTCGATAACAGCCGTGCCGTGGTGCGTGCATGCGCGCCCTTTGAGGCGCGCTCGGCCAGGTAGGTCAGCAAGTCTTCACGGTGTGCCAGTTGCAGATTTCGCCCACCGGATTGCAGTGCCCTTGACAGGCCTTGCAGATCGCTACGGTAGGCGCTCAGGGTATTTTCGCTCAGACCCCGTTCCATCCACAGGGCATCAAGAAAGGCCTCTATTTCAGCCTGATCGGAATCGACCTGCGCATTCATGCTCGAGTAACCAACGCTTTATCTCAACGGGTTTGCCATGGACAGCGCCAGCATAACCACCCATGCCATGTTTTGCCACTATTCGGTGGCACGGCACAACTACCGGCAAGGGGTTGTGGCGGCAGGCCATCGCCACGGCGCGGGCGCCACTGGCAAGCTTGTCTGCCAGTTCGGAATAACTCAGTACCTGCCCGGCAGGAATGGCCAGCAAGGCCTCGCGTACTGATTGCTGATAGGTCGTTGCTGCCTCGGCCAACGGCAAGTCAAAACAAAACCGCTTATCTCGACAGAAAGCCGCAAGCTGTGCGCTGACTTCACGAGCCAGGGGGGATTGCGGGGCAAGTAGTGTGGTCTCATCGGGCAGGAAGTCGATAGCCCGCAATGTCTCGTTACACGTGTGAACAGCCAACGTGCTGAATGGTAATTTGATAATCGCCGCGTAGTTCACCGTGATCAGTCGCGCTTGCTCTCACGCAGCCAGAGTTGCTGCAGGCGTCGTTGCAACACGGCACGCCGGGCCTCATCCTTGCTCACCTTCAGCAGGCGCGAATAAATCCGTCTCGCATCGCTGATCAGTTCCGCCTCGGTCAATGCCTCGGCAGCCTGGTAGAGTGCGGATTGTGCCCACAGGTCAGGCAAGCTCTCGCCGGGAAGATCTGCCGAGCGCAGGTACAGGACGGCGGCCTCTGCATACTGCTCCTGGGCCTTGCGCGAGTCAGCCATCCAGTAAAGGATCTCGCGCCGTAATTGCGGTCCGCCTGTTTGTAACAATAACTTGTCAAACAGGTTGTAGGCAAGCTCATGCTCATTGACGGTTTGTAGATCAAATAACACCTGCATGAAACGGTCCGTCGCGACTTTATCCAGCACGGTCTCGCCGTTTAATACCGCGACAAGCAATTCGCTACCTTTCTCAAGATCGCCTGCCATGATAAACACGCGGGCACGTCGCATCTCCCAAAGCAACCGCGGCACGCCCTGGGGGGCCTGCTGCAGGCCGGCTATCATTCTTGATGCCAGTGTCAGATCAGACTCGACGAGTGCCTGTTCGAGCAGGGTATAACGCACGATAGCCGGTAGCTTGTCTGTTTCGGCATATCGGGGGGCATGCAGATAGAGTCGGCGCAGCACCTCATGTCCACCCTTGCGGTCCTGCAGTGAGTTCACCAGCTTCTCATGCGCCTGTAACCTGGATTCCTTGGTACTGGCGGACTCTGTCAGAAAGCCATAAATCGTACGCTGGCGTAAGGGCTTGTCTTTATATTTCTTTGCCAGTGCAAACCATTTTTTATCATCACCGATCAAGAGTTGCTGACGATTGCCGATTGCCTGTGCATGCTGCCGGTAGGCCTGCCACAAGTCATCCGCCTTCAGCTTGACGAGACCGTCATCAAGTTGTGTCGCGCGCGTGTCAGCAAAAATGGCCTCGAGCGCATCGGCATATTGACCGGTATCATTCTCAACGCGGCTTGCCTCGGCAACCACGGCCCAGAGCCTGATACGCACATCCTTATCCAGTCCGCCGGCATTGATCATGGCCAGCGCCTTGTCCGCCACGTCGCCGGCCGGCAACTTCGCACTGCGCAGACCCGCCAGTAAAGACAGGCTTCGTGCAGGTGCTGATGTGTTCTTCTCCAGGAGATCGAACGCATCCCCGGGCCGCCCGGCCTGCAGCAATACCCTGGCGCGCAGGCTTGTGGCCTCTTTCGCTTCAGCCCGGTTATCCTGGTTATGCCGTAACATCGCGGTATGTGCCGCATTCGCCTGGTTGTCCAGCATGTAACTGCGAATCAGCTGTTCCCGCCACCGGTTCAGGCTTGCCATGCTGACGTTCGTCTCTCGCAGCCAGATCAGTTGCCGCAAAATCTTGCGCGCCGCCTGCCCGTCACCCAGCGCCAACCATGCATCAGCCTGTTGCGTGGCAAACCAGTCTCGCGCCGGCGCCGGCAGCACCTGCTGTTGTGCGTCAATACGCTTGATCAGGGTTTGCCAGGCCTCGCCCCTGGCATATAACTCGATACGCAACCGCTCCCATTGCAGCCAGTCTTCGATACTGAGTTCCGGGCGGGCTTGCTGCTGTTCAATCTTTTCCAGTGCCAGCTGATTGGCACCGAGGTCGGCAATAAAGTGCGCTTCGCCAAAGGGATCGGTCGCGGCAAGGGCCTGCAGCGAGGCAAGAGAGAAGAGGAGTAAAATCAGGCTACGCATAAACAGACACGGCGCCCGCAGGCGCCGTGTAAGAAAGACCGATGAACCTGCAGATTGTGACCAGCACTGGCTGATAGCAGTCTGCATAATTCCTCGCCTAGAGCTTTTCCTTGATGCGGGCAGCCTTGCCGGTCAGTTCGCGCAGGTAATACAGCTTGGCCTGGCGTACGTCACCGCGACGCTTGACTTTGATGCCTTCAATAATCGGGCTGTGCGTCTGGAAGACACGTTCAACACCTTCACCATTTGAAATCTTGCGCACGGTGAATGCCGAATGCAGACCACGGTTACGCTTGGCAATCACAACACCTTCGTAAGCCTGGATACGCTCGCGCTCACCTTCCTTAACCTTGACGTTAACAATAACCGTATCGCCCGGACCAAATGCAGGCATTCCGTCCTTCATCTGCGCTTTTTCGATCTGCTCAATAATCTTGCTCATGATGTACTCCTGATTAACGCTTCAACCGGTTGCCCGATCAATGTTCATTGTGTTCTGTAATAAATTCATCCAGCAATTGTTGCTGTTGTTTACTCAACTCAACCTGTTCCAGCAAGTCAGGCCGTCTTAACCATGTTCTGCCCAGTGACTGCTTCAACCGCCAGCAGGCAATTGCGGCATGGTCACCGCTCAACAGGACTTTCGGCACCGGTCGACCGGCTACCTCTTCCGGCCGCGTATAGTGCGGGTAGTCAAGCAGGCCGTTTACAAACGAATCCTGCTCCGCCGAGGCATCGTCACCCAGCGCGCCGGGCAAGGTCCGGACCACGGCGTCAATGATGACGGCGGCGGCCAGTTCCCCACCACTCAGTACGTAGTCGCCGATAGACCACTCGGCATCGACTTCACTTTCAATCAAGCGCTCGTCAATGCCTTCATAACGACCGGCGATCAGGATCAGTCGATCCGTTTTCGCCAGCTCGGCGACACCAGCCTGGTCCAGTTTGCGTCCCTGTGGCGACAGGTAAATCACCTTTGCCTCGCCGCCACAACTGGCGCGCGCTTCATTCAGCGCAGCGCGCAGTGGTGCCACCTGCATGACCATGCCGGGGCCACCGCCATACGGCCGGTCATCAACCGTCCGATGTTTATCCTCTGCGTGTGTACGTGGATCATGCAAACTCAAGTCAACTATGCCGCTCTTGAGTGCGCGTCCGGTCACACCATACTGCGTCATGTCACGCAGCATATCCGGGAACAGTGTCACAACGGCAATGTGTTGTAATGACACCTGCCTGTCCCTAAAAATCCGGGTCCCAGTCGACGCGTATACGCCTGGCGGCAATATCGACCTCGACCACTACATTACCCTGAACAAACGGGATTAGACGTTCCCGCTCACCGACGACGACAATGACATCGTTCGCGCCGGTCTCCATCATGCGTTCAATGTGACCAAGGTTGACGCCGTCGACGGTTTCCACCTGGCAGCCAATCAGGTCTGACCAGTAATACTCGTCTGCAGCAAGGCTCGCCCGTTGTTCCGGCTTGATGGCCACTTCCGTTCCCATCAAGGCGGCGGCGGCATCGCGATCATCACAGCCCTGCAGGTGGACAATAATGCCCTTGCCCTGCTGGCGCCCCTCTATCACTTCCGCTGTCTGCCACGTATTCCCCTTGCGGAGATACCATGGCGAATACATCAGTATGTTGTCGCGCGGCTCGGTATGGGAAAACACCTTGCACCAGCCACGTACACCATAGACTCCGGAAATCTTGCCGACCACGATCATCTGTTGCGCTGACTCGCTCACGACCATGACTCCGAAACCCTTGTTGCCACCGCAGCGGCAGCAACACAAAAACTGCTCAGGCTGCGGCAGCCTGGCTCTTGATCAGTTTGGCGACGCGCTCAGATGTCTTCGCGCCCAGCTTGACCCAGTGATCAACACGGGCGGTATCGATGCGCAGGCTTTCTTCATTTTCGCTGCGGGTAACCGGGTTGTAAAAACCGAGGCGTTCAATGTAACGGCCATCACGACGGTTACGACTGTCGGTGACAACAATGTGATAAAACGGACGCTTCTTGGCGCCGCCGCGTGACAAACGTATTGTGACCATGTGCGGGGTAAACCTCTCGCTGCAAACTTGCTGAAATTAAATAACCGGGAGCGAATGTGATCGCCCCCGAAAAATCGCTGCATTTTACGCTAATTAGAGTAAAAAGAAAGACCTGTGGCAGAATTTCCGCCCAGGGGGCATTCAGCGGCACCTAAAATGGCATTTTACCCATGCCGGGCATGCCGCGCATGAGCTTTTTCATGCCGCCGCCCTTGCCCATCTTCTTCATCATCTTCTGCATCTGTTTGAATTGTTTAAGTAATTTGTTCACGTCCTGCACCTGGGTGCCGGAACCCGAGGCGATGCGTCTTTTCCGCGAGCCCTTGATAATGTCCGGCCGCTGGCGTTCGCCCGGGGTCATCGAGTCGATAATCGCCCCCAGGCGCAGCATATCGCGATCATTGACCTGGTCGGCGACGCCCGCCGGCAGGTCACCCATGCCCGGCAGCTTGTCCATGAGACTGCTCAGGCCGCCCATACTCTGCATCTGACGCAGTTGTTCGCGGAAATCGGCGAGGTCAAAGCCCTTGCCCTTTTTGAGCTTGGTGGCAAGCCGCTCGGCCTCCTTATGATCTACCTTGTGCTGTGCCTCCTCGATAAGGCTGAGCATGTCACCCATGCCGAGGATGCGCGAGGCGATGCGTTCCGGATGAAAGGCCTCCAGCGCCGTGGTTTTCTCACCGACACCAAGGAATTTGATGGGCTTGCCCGTGATCTCGCGCACCGACAGCGCGGCACCACCGCGGGCATCACCATCGGCCTTGGTCAGGATTACGCCGGTCAGTGGCAGGGCCTCGTTAAAGGCCTGGGCCGTCGCCGCGGCATCCTGGCCGGTCATGCTGTCGACCACGAACAGGGTCTCAACCGGGTTGACGGCGGCATGCAAGCGCTTGATCTCGCCCATCATGTCCGCGTCGATATGGAGTCGGCCCGCGGTATCGATGATCACGACGTCAAAGAAATGCTTCTTTGCATACTCGATGGCACTTTTGCCGATATCGACCGGGTCCTGCTCCGTCGAACTGGGGAAAAACCCGGCCCCGATTTCACCCGCCAGGGTCTCGAGCTGTTTGATGGCCGCCGGGCGATAGACGTCGGCACTGGCGACCAGGACCTTTTTCTTTTCGCGCTCGGCCAGGAAGCGGGCCAACTTGCCGACGCTGGTCGTTTTACCCGCACCCTGCAGGCCGGCCATGAGGATCACGGCGGGCGGCGTGACGTGCAGATTCAGGCCCTCGTTGGCCTCGCCCATGACCTTGATGAGTTCTTCGTGAACAATCTTGATCAGGGCCTGGCCGGGGCTCAGGCTTTGCAGGACTTCCTGGCCCACCGCGCGCTCGCGGACCTTGTCGATAAAGGCCTTGACCACCGGCAGGGCCACGTCGGCCTCGAGCAGGGCCATGCGTACATCACGCAGGGCGTCTTTAATATTGTCTTCGCTGAGCCGACCCTGTCCACGCAGGTTTTTCAGGGTCTTGCCGAGGCGTTCTGTAAGGGAATCAAACATGGGGAAAGGTTAACTTTACTCTCGACGGCCAGGCCGTCATTTGCTGAAGACCGTTACCGGTCACGGAGCGGTATTATAGCGTAAATAGTTCGCCGCCGGACAGGGCCCGCAGCTTTCGATCCGGCATCTGTTCACGGCATTCCTGCAATATCCTGTCTTCCTCGCCCGGTTTGCGGTGGGTAATGTAGATATCCGGAAAATGACGCAATTTTTGCATATCCTCTGCCAGCAGGCTGGGGCAGTAGTGCTTGGCCAACTGGCTCAGCTTCAGGTTATGGTCGGCAAAGGCCGCCTCGACAATGAGCATATCCAGCGTCGGGTGGGCATTCAGTGCTGCCCAGAAGGTGTCATTGGTGGTGGTATCACCACTGAAGGCGAAGCTGCCGCCGGCATCCGACACCCGGTAACCGACCGCCGGCACGATATGGTTGACCGCGATCATCTCGAAGGTCCGGCCCTTGTTTTCCCAGGTGTCGCCCGGCTGCATGCTGCGATACCTGAGGACCGGTGCCTCCGGGCGGGGTAACTCGGCAAAGTCAGGCCAGACCACCCAGTTGAAGATATAGTCCTGCAGGGCCTGCAAGGTGTTTTCCTGACCGTGGATAATGACCGGCTCTTCGACCAGGTCGAAAATCGTGTCGATGAGCAGCGGGATAAAACAGACGTGATCGAGGTGTGAATGCGTGACGAAGATGTGCCGAATAAGGCCCATTTCTTCCAACGTCAGGTCACCAAGGCCCGTCCCCGCATCAATGAGGATATCGTCATCAATAAGTAAAGAGGTGCTGCGCAAGCCTGCGCTAATCCCTCCACTGCAACCAAGAATCCGAACTTTCATACTGGCCTGATCTACCTGTGGAAATTCTTGTTATTTTATAGCATAGCCAGCTTGCCGTATCCGGTCCCGGAATTCCGTGTCTATATCACAAAAAACCGCAATTTACCGACAGGCCCTGATTGTTCTTCATCCCGAAAGTCCGACTGTATAAAGCTTACAGCCCTTCTACCAACGCGATGAATATGCCATTATGTTATTAATTCGAGCCTAACAGAGTTAGGGATAAACGGCTACTATCTGCAATCAACGATATGAAAATGCTTACAATTACCAGTTTAGCTGTTTTTCTTTACCTGGCGGCCACCCTGCTTCTGGGCCGACGCCTGGTGAGTGGCGCGGCAGCCGGACAGCTAAATCGCCTGGCCCTGATCTCGCTGGGCCTGGGCGCGGTGATCCTGCATGCCGGCCTGATTTACAACAGCATCTTCACCCCGGCCGGAATCAACCTTGGCTTCTATAGTGCCGCATCACTGGTCATGGGCATGGTTGCCCTGCTCATGTTACTGGCCGCACTCAACCAGCCGATAGAAAACCTCGGCATCGTGGTCTTGCCGCTGGCCGCCATCGCCCTGCTGCTGGAGCGATTCTTTTCCTCACCGCATATTCTGGCCACCGATGGTGCCGCCAATATCGAGATCCATATCATTCTCTCGCTGCTTGCCTACAGCCTGTTGAGCATTGCCGCACTCCAGGCCGTGCTGCTCGCCGTGCAGGACTATCAGTTGCGGCATAAACACCCGGGCGGCTTTATGCGCGCCCTGCCACCGATGCAGGTGATGGAATCCATCCTGTTCCAGCTCATTGCAGTTGGCTTTTTCCTGCTCAGCCTGGCGCTGCTCAGTGGCATTATTTATCTTGAAGATATCTTTGCCCAGCACCTGGTGCACAAGACCGGCCTCTCTATCCTTGCCTGGCTGGTCTTTGCCATATTGTTATTCGGCCGCTGGCGCGCCGGCTGGCGTGGCCGCACGGCCATCCGCTGGACCCTGGCGGGTTTTATCGCCCTGCTGCTGGCCTACTTTGGCAGCAAGCTGGTGCTGGAATTAATTCTGGGTTAAACCCATGCCAGATCCTTTATTTACCTGCCGCCCTTCCGGCGCTACACGAGGCTGACTGTTCTTGAGTGAATTACCCCTTGGCCTGCTGCTTATGGTGCTGGTCGCCCTGATTCTTATCTCGGGTTTCTTCTCCGGTTCTGAAACCGGCTTGATGGCCCTGAACAAGTATCGCCTGCGCCACCTTGTGCGCGACAAGCATCCCGGTGCCTTGCGCGCCCATCGCCTGCTCGAACACCCGGACCGGCTAATCAGCCTGATCCTGCTTGGCAACAATGCCGTCAACATCATGATCACCCTGCTGGCAGCGATTATTATGCTGCGTATATTCGGCGAACTGAGCATCATTACCTCGACCATCATCCTGACCTTTATCATGGTGCTGTTTGCCGAGGTGACCCCGAAGACCCTGGCCGCCCTGCACCCTGAGCGCTTTGCCTTCCCGGCCACCTGGATCCTCAGCCCGTTGATGCGTATCGGCTACCCGGTGGTCTGGTTCTTTAACAAGTTAACCCATGGCATCTTCAAGCTCCTGCGCATCGATGTCTCGCAACGGGACTCCATGCACCTGAGCCCCGAGGAGTTACGCACCGTGGTTATCGAGGCCGGCAGCATGATCCCGCTTTCCCACCAGGAGATGCTGCTGAGTATCCTTGACCTCGAACAGGTTACAGTGGATGACATCATGGTGCCGCGGGGAGAAATCGTCGGGATCGATATCGAAGACGAGTGGCAATCCATCCTTGACCAGCTCTACAGCGCCCAGCATACGCGTATCCCTGTCTATCGCGGCGATATCAATCATGTCATCGGCATCGTGCATCTGCGCCGCACCATCAAACTGCTGACCGAGGAAAACTTCAGCCGCGAGACCCTGCTGGAAATCGTGCCCGAAGCCTACTTCGTCCCGGAGAGCACCCCGCTGCACACGCAACTGCTTAACTTTCAGCGCGCCAAACGGCGTATTGCACTTGTTGTTGATGAATATGGTGACGTGCAGGGCCTGGTCACGCTGGAGGACATTCTTGAGGAGATTGTCGGCGAATTCACCACCGATCCCGCCGCCAGCATCAAGGAAGTCCACCCGCAGGAAGATGGCACCTGGCTGGTAGATGGCACCGCCAATATCCGCGAGCTGAACAAACTCCTTGGCTGGCACCTGCCTCTCGATGGACCGAAGACCCTGAATGGCCTGATTCTCGAACACCTCGAGACGATACCCGAGACCGGCACGAGCCTGAAGATTGCGGGTTACACCATCGATATCATGCAGGTAAGCGAGAATGGCGTGAAAACAGTGAAGTTTTACCCCCTTGCCGATGACCAGCAGGCGACAGAACAGACAGATGGCTGATACTATGTGACCGACGACACATTGAGCCGGCGAACGAATACGCTATAATTAGCAGCGATACAGACAGTTACAGGGAAAACCTCAGTGCCAACACTAACACTGGCTTTCAAGGGTAATACGCTGCAAGTCATCCCACTGCATGATGGCCTGATGAGCATAGGCCGTGAACCGTCCTGTGATATCCATATCGACAGCCTCGCAATCGGACCACAGCATGCGCGCGTATTACTGCGCGACGGTACCTGCACCCTGCAGAGCCATACCGGCGAAGAGACCTTCGTCAACAACCAGCTGGTCAGCGAACACACACTTCAGGATGGCGACCTGATCCGTGTCGGCAAGCACACCCTGCGCTATACCGGCGCCGGTGAACCTCTGCCGGAAATCAACACCACGGTAATCGCCAATGCCCCTGAACCTGAACTCGCACCGGCACCCGCCGCGGCCAGCCATAAGCACGACGGCTGGTTACAGGTGCTCAGCGGTACAAACCTGGGCAAGACCATCAAACTCCGCAGCGGCATGACCGACCTGGGCAAGGTCGGGCTGCCGCCGGCACTTGTTTCCCTGCGCCGTGACGGCTATTACATTGCCAATCTCGGTGAAGATGATAACCTTCGTGTAGGTAATGAAAGCATCGGCGAAAAGACCTGGCCACTCAAGGATGGAGACCTGATTCAGATTGATAAACTCAAGCTGCAATTTCATTTAGAACAGTAATCCGTACCTGCAGAGGTAACCGCCATGAGTGACACGCAAACCACCACCGAACACCGTCAGCATCAACGCATCCTCTTTGAAACACCCGTGCATATAATTATCGGCGGTGAAAAGATCAAAAGCACGGCCATTGATCTTTCCCTCAAGGGTGCGCTTATAAAGCGCCCCGACGACTGGACCGCCAAGGTCGGCGATAGCGGCCTGCTACAAGTAGAACTGAATAACGGCGAAACCGTTATTCAGATGGACGTAAGCGTCGCCCACTGCGAAGGTTTCAAAGTCGGTCTTCACTGCGACCACATCGATATCGACAGCATTACGCATTTGCGTCGGCTGGTAGAGCTGAACCTGGGCGATGAGGAATTACTCAATCGTGAGTTGTCGCACCTTAATGATTGATGATCTATGAATGATGATTGATGAATTAATGAGAAATAAAAAGGCCAGCTAACGCTTAATGCCGATCAGTTAAGCAAAAAGTTACTTGACTATCAGCAAGATGAGATCAAAATCCGGTGATCATTTTTGGTCACCGGATTTTTTTATGTTTCTCAGCCAGGCTCTCGATCGTATCCACACCTTTTCTCCTGAACAGTTCAACGCCCTTTCCGAGGTACTCTCTCCGGCACTCATAAGCGAGTGTTTGCAAAACAGCGGCACCGTCACGATCCGAAAACGTCGTCTGCCGTTGGAGATGATGGTCTGGAGTGTCGTGGGCATGGCGCTGTTTCGGCATGTGCCGATGGCCCAACTGGTTAATCAGCTGGATATTCTGCTGCCGGGCAAGCGGCCCTTTGTCGCGCCCAGCGCCGTCGTGCAAGCCCGACAGCGGTTAGGGGAAGCGCCGGTACGTGAGGTATTTGAACAGACCCAGTCGCTGTGGCATGGTGCCAC
>NZ_JAVVES010000017.1:0-46124 GCF_032250955.1 Sulfuriflexus sp.
GCGTTACGGCTTCGGCAATCGCCAGGGCATCATTGTAGTCGTTCTTGTTGCCTCGCACATACGGCTTGACGTACCGGGGTGGGAGCAGCTTTACCTGATGTCCCAGCGCCCCCAACTCGCGTGCCCAATAATGTGCGCTCGCACACGCCTCCATCCCCACCAGACAGGGGGAAAGGTTGGCGAAATATTCCAATACCTGGGGGCGCTTCAACATCTTCCTCCTGACTATCTTTCCATGCGCGTCGCAGCACATCACATGAAACACATTCTTTGCCAAATCCAACCCAACCGTCGTAATATTGCTCATGGTCTTCTCCTTCCTTTTGCTGATGGTTGATATCACCTCCATCATGGCGCATTGCGACGCCGTTTATAAAGGGGGGAGGAGACCATTTCATCGACCTACGTACTGATGTGCCATCCCTTAACATGGGTTTTTCTACCACAAAGTTCGCGAAGGACGCGAAGGTCTTAAAGCTGGAGAACTTCAGAAGAATTGATGGTATCCAGTTCTTACTTTGCGTGACTTGGCGTACTTTGCGGTTAATAATTTTTTCATTCATCAATTGCCCTGACTCCGGAGGAGTAGGGTACTCACAATGAACCCGAAGGGTTCTGTGAGCCAGGACACCATCAATCCTATTTAAGCATCCAGATCCGGGATGAGCTGGCTCTCCAGTCGCTGAATAATGTCCTTAATGAGCAGCTTGCGTTTTTTCAGGCGTCGTAACTGGAGTTGATCCACAACTCCATGCTCCTGCAGGCGCGCGATGATATCGTCAAGGTCACGATGCTCGAGCCGCAGTTGTTCAATCCTGTCCAGCAGTTCAGCATTGCTGTCGCTCATGCGTCTGCCTGTGAGTAGTTAACGGAGGGCTCTATCATGCATACACATTGTCGCAACGGATATTCAGTCGCGCCGGTACAGCTCTTCCAGTGAAATGGAATGGCCGTTACCGGTAATGACATGGGCATGTATCTGGCGTAGTTCCCGTGGTTCGTGGACACCACAGGAATGCGCAATAACACCGATTTCATGCACCATGTTGCGCACATAGTTTTCTACCCGTACGGCCTTGTGTGTTGGATCCAGACCCTTTTGCAGTCGCGGGTTGTGCGTGGTTATGCCGGTCGGGCAGGTATTCTTGTTGCATTGCAGGGCCTGAATACAACCGAGGGCAAACATAAAGCCTCGCGCCGAGGTCACAAAATCAGCACCGACACAGAAGGCCCAGGCCGCTTCGGCCGGCGTTATGAGTTTGCCTGAGGCGATGATGCGGATGCGATCTTTCAGATGATGCCGTTTAAGTAACGCGACCAGCATCGGCAGGCTCTCCTTGAGGGGCAGGCCCATGTAATCCATCAGACTTGCCGGTGCCGCGCCACTGCCGCCATCGGCAGAATCAAGAGTGATGAAGTCCGGCGCTGACTCAAGGCCACGGGCATGAATGGCCTCGCACATCTCATCCAGCCAGCCATAGGCGCCGAGGACAAACTTGATGCCCACCGGCTTGTCCGTAACCTGGCGGATGTGGTGGATCATGTCGAGGAGCTGTTCGATATTATCGATCTCGACATGCCGGTTTGGACTGATTGAATCCTCGCCCAGGGGGATGCCGCGGATGCGGGAAATTTCTTCAGTGACCTTGACGGCCGGCAAGATGCCGCCCTTGCCGGGCTTGGCACCCTGTGACAGTTTGATTTCGAACATGCGCACGCGTTCATGGCTGGCAACCTGACGGAGCTTGTCGTCGTCAATGGTGCCTGCGGCATTGCGTACCCCGTACTTGGCGGTACCGATTTGAAAGACCAGGTCGCAGCCACCTTCGAGGTGCCAGTCGGACAAACCACCTTCGCCCGTATTCATCCAGCAACGGGACGCCCGCGCACCATTTGCCAGGGCCAGAACCGCGGGTTTTGAAATGGCACCGTAACTCATGCCAGAGATATTAAAGATCGAACTGGTTGTATAGGGCTTGCGGCAATAGGGGCCAATGCTCAATGCCTCCGGCTGCGCGGCGTCCTCACCGAGAACCGGAAAGGCACAGTTTACAAACAACAACGTCCCCGGGTCCTTGATCGGTCGCGAGGAACCGAAGGCCCGGGTGGTATCCAGGTCCTTCGAGGCCTGGTAGACCCAGCTGCGTTCAGCACGGTTGAATGGCATCTCCTCGCGATCCATGGCAAAGAAATATTGCCGGAAGAAGCTGCCAAGGGTTTCGAAGGCATAGCGAAAATGGGCGATAACCGGGTAGTTACGGCGAATCGCATGTTTGCGCTGCGTGATATCCACGATGTAAACGATGAAAATCACCAGCACAAGCAGGCCGGCCACGAGGATAAAGGCAAAGGCCAGGATCTCCAGTGCCGCTAACATGAAACCAGTATCCGGCATAAATTATTCCTCTGTTTTTCGTATTATGACGATGTTTTGGTGGTGCGCAATCGGCGGCATAGCCGCCGTCTTAGAGCTCGGCACTGTGAATCACCAGCAGTTTTTCGATTTGCATATCGCGGAAGGTATACGGGATGCCGCCAACACCGTGTCCTGATTCGCGCAGACCGGCAAAGGGCATCCAGTCGACGCGGAAGGCGGTGTGGTCATTGACCATGACGGCCGAGGCATCAAAGCGGCGATAGGCACGCATCGCGGTGTCGAGATTTTTTGTATAGATGGCGGCCTGGAAGGCGACCGGTAAGGCATTCGCGCGGTCCAGTGCATCGTCCATCTCATCATAGCTATAGACAAGGATCACCGGCCCGAATACCTCGTGACGGGAAATGGTGCTGTCATCCGCAGGATCCAGGAGCACGGTGGTGGCATAACAGGTGTCACCGACTTTATGCCCACCACTGAGTTTTTCCGCGCCGTGCCTGATGGCATCCTCTACCCATTCATGCACGCGCTCGACTTCGGCAGGGCGGATCAATGGTCCCACGTCGGTATCGGCAGACGTGGGATCACCGATATGCATGTTATTGCCGAGTTCGGCAAGGCCCTCGGCGACCCGGCGGGCGATGGAGCGGTGTACATAAACACGCTGGACGGACACACAAACCTGGCCGGCATGGTAAAAACCGGCCTTGGCGAGCATGGGCAGGGCTTCGCTCAGGTCGGCGTCCGGTTCGACAATCACGGGCGCTGAACCACCGTGTTCGAGCGCACAGCGTGTGCCGGGGGCGAGTTGACTGCGAAGCCACCAGCCTACCTTGCCGCTGCCGATGAAACTGAAAAAGCCGACCCGCTTGTCAGTGACCAGGCTGGTGGCCACCTCGCGCTCGCCGATCACTGCCGCCTGGCACCATTCAGCGGGCAGGCCTGCCTCGCGCAACAGGCCGACAAAGCGCAGGCAGGACAAGGGCGTATCCTCGGCCGGTTTGACCACGACCGGGCAACCGGCGGCGATGGCCGGCCCAACCTGGTGGACGATCAGGTTCAAGGGATGATTAAAGGCGCTGATCGCAACGACCACACCGACAGGTTCGCGGTGGGTCATGGCCATGTGGTTCAGCGAGGCCGGGTTGATGCCCATCGGGATCTCTTCACCGTGATTGTCACGGATGCAATCGATACAGTTGCGCACACCGTCAATCGCGCGACCGACCTCGATACGCGAATCGACAAGTGGTTTGCCGCCTTCGCGCGCTGCCTCTACGGCCAGCTCCTCGGCCTGCTCACGCATGAGTTCGGTAAGGCGTTCGAGGATGGCGATGCGCTGCGGCGCGGGCAACCACGCATCCCGGTCGCGGAACAGGGCATAGGCCGTGCTTAAGGCCTGCTCGACTGCCGCCGGGCCGGCGACCTCAACGGTGGCGATGTGACTTTGATCATATGGCGCCTTGACCTCCAGCATGCCATCGGCCGAGGCCCCGGGAATCATAAGCGGAAAGTTATCAGTCATGCGGGCGATTCCTTGTAGTGAGTTAGAATTATCTAAATAGGACAACAAATGTTACCGAGACGTTCCGTGAGTTTTATGTTCTCGGCATAGTCGATGGGTATCACGACCAGGCTGGGGCCGTCTTCAATAAAGGCCGATTCGAGCGTTGGCACAAGCCCACTGGTCTTGTCGACCACATGCCCCTGCCAGCCAAAGGCATCGGCCAGCTGGTTCCAGTCCGGGTTGTTAAAGCCCAGGTCGGTGTGCCGGCCGAACTCATTTTGCTGCTTCCAGGCGATCAGCCCGTATTCATTGTCTTCCCAGACCATGACAACGATATTGGCATTGTAACGGCGTGCCGTCTCCATCTCCTGGACGTTCATCATAAAACCGGCATCGCCACAGATAGCGAGGATACGTCGCTCCGGATAGACGATACTGGCGGCGATGGCGCCGGGCAGGGCAAAGCCCATGGAACAGAATCCGTTCGGGATGAGGCAGGTATTTGGTTCATGACACTGGTAATGCCGGGCAATCCACATCTTGTGGGCGCCGACGTCCGAGAGCAGGATATCGTTCGGCCCCATTACCTGGCGCACATCCCACAGTATTTTTTGTGGTTTCAGTTTGCCGCTGCTGTCGTCATCTTTATAAAACGCCAGTTCGGCGCCCATGTCGCGGCGCGTCGCGGCCTGTTGTTGCAGGTCAAAATCCAGGCCACCATGGGCATCGATACGTTCATTCAGCATCCACAAGGTATGGGCGAGATCGCCGACCACCTCGGTTTGCGGATGGTAGTGCGAATCGATTTCGCAGGGCAGGAAGTCGATGTGCACGATTTCCTTGTCGCTGTCCTTGTTCCAGAGCTGCGGGTGGTACTCGACCATGTCATAACCAATGGTAATGACCAGATCGGCCGCATCGAGGGCACAGGCGACCACGTCCCTGGCCTGCAGGCCAATCGTGTAGAGGCAATAGTCGGCATCCATATCGACACAGCCCTTGGCCATGAAGGTGCTGATGACACCGATGCCGGTCTTCTCGCAGAGGTCGCGCAACTGCTTGCTGGCCCGTTTGCGGATACAGCCGTTGCCGGCAATGATGATGGGGTGCCTGGCCTGCTGGATCTTGGCAAAGGCCTGGTCAACGATTTTATCGGCGGCGACCGGGCGACGAAAACGGCGCACCGTCATCGGTTTTTCTTCGGTATCGCGTTTGGCGATGTCCTCCGGTAACTCGATATGGCAGGCACCGGGTTTTTCGGTACGGGCCAGGCGCACGGCCTTGCGGACGATCTCGGGGATATTGTCCGGGTGCCAGATGGTCTGCGCCCATTTGGTGACAGGTTCAAACATGGCGACCACGTCCATG
This sequence comes from Sulfuriflexus sp., assembly GCF_032250955.1. NCBI lineage: Bacteria > Pseudomonadati > Pseudomonadota > Gammaproteobacteria > Chromatiales > Granulosicoccaceae > Sulfuriflexus > Sulfuriflexus sp. Next base: position 5,253 of record NZ_JAVVES010000017.1, read on the forward strand.
ACCTGGTGTGATTCCTTGTGCAGGCGGGTCGAGGCCCCCTGGCCGGTCAGCACCAGCATCGGCGAACGGTCCATGTTAGAGTCGGCGACGCCGGTAATGAGGTTGGTGGCACCGGGGCCGAGGGTGCCGAGACAGCCGGCCGGGTTGCCAGTGAGTCGGCCGTAAACCTCGGCCATGAAGGCGGCGCCCTGTTCGTGACGGGTGAGAATGAATTTGATCTGCTCGGACTTCTCGAGTGAGATCATGAAGTCGGCATTTTCTTCACCGGGGACGCCAAAGATGTACTCGATGCCCTCGGTTTCCAGACATTTTACAAACAGATCAGAGGCTTTCATCTGCAGGTTACTCCTTTATTGTCATTTATTGTCATTGTTTTTGCCGATGCCTGTCCGTACTGCAATACCGGGAGAGCCTCGGCGGGGCATACCAGTGGAAACCCCTACCTGTTGTTACCATCTCATATCGTTGTCAGGCTCGCAAATGCCAATCTGTCAGCCAGATCAGGTATGATTCGGCGCTTGCAAGCGGCCACTCGGGTCGCTGGATAAATATATTGAAAGTAGGGGAAATACGGTTATGGCCGAAGACAGGTTATTGATGTCGATTGTTGAGGTCGGTGGTTACCAGAACCTGCTGCCGTTGTATACGCGACTTGGCTTTCAGGTCGAGACCGTGCACCAGATGCGCAAGGCCATGTCGATGCTGAAAAAGCGCCAGCCCGCGGCTATTGTTGCCGAGTTTAATTTCCAGTCAGATTTTCGTGACCGCACCAGTAGCCTGGAGTCCCTGCTGGCGACTGTCGAGCGCCTGCAGTTTGAGCCGGTTATCGTGGTCTTCTATGAGAAGGAATATGCCCCGCAATTCGAGCGTCTGCATGGTGGCAACCCGCAGATCAAGGCGATTCCCTTTCCGATCGATGAAGCCACCCTTGAAGCCGCCCTGGGGCAGTCAGCATTATGAGCGTTATTTCCCTGCATGGTATTTCCCTGGGCTTTGGTGGTCCGCCGATTCTGGAAAATGTCGAACTTGAGGTCGAGCGCGGTGAGCGTTTATGCCTGGTCGGGCGTAACGGCGCCGGCAAGTCGACCCTGTTCAAGGTGCTGGCGCACGAAATACAGCCGGACGAAGGCACTTATCATGTGGACCCGGCCATCCGCATCAGTCGTCTCGAACAGGATGTGCCGCAAGGCCTTACCGGCTCGGTTTACGATGTCGTCGCCGGCGGCCTCGGTGACCTTGGTGGATTATTAAAAGACTATCACCGGATTATCGAACATGTGGCCGAAGACCCGTCGTTGATGGATGAACTCTCACACATTCAACAGGCCCTGGAGGCACGGCACGGCTGGTCATTGCAACAACGTATCGAAACCGTACTCTCGCGCCTGCAACTGGATGCCGATGCGGAATTCGCCACGCTCTCCGGCGGCTGGAAGCGCCGTGCCCTGCTGGCCCAGGCCCTGGTTGCCGAACCCGATGTGTTATTGCTCGATGAACCGACCAACCACCTCGATATCGAGATGATCGCCTGGCTTGAGGAATTCCTGCTGAACTATAAAGGTACGCTCATCTTCATCACCCATGATCGTATGTTCCTGCGGCGTATGGCCACCCGCATCATTGAACTGGATCGGGGCCGCATGACCAGCTGGCCGGGAAACTATGACCTTTACCTGGAGCGTAAACAGGCCCTGCTCGACAGCGAGCTCAACCAGCAGGCCGAGTTTGACAAAAAACTGGCCAAGGAAGAGGCCTGGGTACGCCAGGGCATCAAGGCCCGGCGCACGCGCAACGAAGGCCGGGTCCGGGCCCTGAAAAGGATGCGCGAGGAATATGCCTCGCGGCGCAATGAGATGGGGCAGGCAAAGATTCGTGTGCATGATGCGGCGCTTTCCGGGCGCATCGTCATCGAGGCGGAACACCTGAGCTATGCCTGGCAGGATAAAGCCATCATTAATGATTTCTCGACCACGATTATGCGTGGCGACAAGATCGGCATCATCGGGCCGAACGGCTGCGGCAAGACAACCCTGCTCAACCTGATCCTGGGCAAGCTGGAACCATCGAAAGGCAAGTTACATATCGGCACCAAGCTGGATGTCGCCTATTTTGACCAACTGCGGGCACTCCTCGACCCGGAGAAATCCGTGCAGGATAACGTCGCGGATGGCGCCGACAAGGTCACCATTGGCGGCAATACCCGGCATGTCATCAGTTACCTGCAGGACTTCCTGTTCAGTCCCGAGCGGGCGCGTACCCCGGTCAAGGCGCTCTCGGGCGGCGAACGTAACCGCCTCTTGCTGGCACGGATATTTACAAAGCCCTCGAATGTACTGGTGCTCGACGAGCCGACCAACGATCTCGATGTTGATACACTCGAGCTGCTCGAATCCTTGTTGATTGATTACGCCGGCACTATCCTGCTCGTTAGCCATGACCGTGAATTCATCAATAACGTCGTGACCAGCACGCTGGTTTTCGAGGGCGAGGGCCGGGTAGCCGAGTACGTGGGCGGCTATGATGACTGGTTACGGCAGCGACAGGCGGCAAAGACGGTAGCTGACCAGCCCCGGCCGGCAAACGTTGCGAGCAAGCCTGCAGCGCCGATCAGCAAACCCGTCAAGCTCGGTTACAAGGAGCAGCGTGAACTGGCGCAATTGCCCGTGCAGATCGAAAAGCTGGAAAGCGAGCAGGCGGCCCTGCATGAGAAAATTGCGAGCCCGGATTTTTATCAGCAAGCGGCCGATCAAATAGCCCTGGTTAACGAGCGCCTCGGGCAGATCGACAACGAACTGAGCAGGGCTTATGCCCGTTGGGAAAAACTGGAAGAGGCATAGGCCGGCAGGAGAATCAGGATGGACGAGCGGGTGACGGAATTGGAAAGCAAGCTGGCCTTTCAGGAGGCCAGCCTGCAAAGCATGAGTGATGAAATGGCAACCCAGCAAAAGCTGATAGAGCGCCTGCTGCTGGATGTCGCGCAACTCAAGAAGGAAGTGCGCGCCGGGCAGACGTCACCGCTGATGAAGGCCTCAGAAGAACCCCCACCGCCACATTATTGATGATCGTGGATGATTTTCATCATCAAGCATTAAGCTTGTCTTGTTTAGCCAAAGCCGGGCGTTGAGATAAATTATCGCCTGTTCGAAAGCGGGACTATTGTTCATTTTGAGCGGGCTTGATAAAGGGCTCCAGTGTCCTGGCCAGTTCCCGGGGATCGAATTTCGGGACGTAGGCATCGACACCGACAGATCGGCCTATGCTGATATTGGCTTTGGCTGAAAGTGACGAATGCATCACCACCGGAATACCCGCAAAACGTTTATCGTCCTTGATCTTGCGGGTCAGGACATAGCCGTCCATGCCCGGCATTTCAATATCGGTCAGGACCAGTTGCAGCAGTTCAACGACCGCGACATTCATCGTCGCGGCCCGCTCAGCGAACTCTTCAAGTCGCGCCCAGGCCTCTTCACCGTTTTTGGCGCTCAGGTGTTTAATGCCCAGCGTGTCGAGTGTCTTCGCAATCTGGTTTCTGGCCACGGAGGAATCATCGGCAAACAGTACAGTGGCTTCACGGCCAAAGGCGACGACGCCTTCAAACCTGGCTGACTCATCCAGCTCGACCTCGGTTTCGGCGAGAACCTTCTCGACATCGATGACCATGACAATGCGTTTGTCCGGCAGTTCGGTGACGGCTGTAACGAGCCCGCCGAGACGATTGGCGAGCATCGCCGGCGGCACCTTGATTTCGTTCCACTCCATGCGCAGGATTTGCTCAACGGCATGCACGAGAAAGCCCTGGGTACTGCCGTTGAACTCGGTCACGATAAGCACAGCGGGTTTGGTTTCAACATGCAAATCGCAGAAATGTGCCAGGTCGACGACCGGGATCATCTGGCCGCGCAGGCTGACCATACCCTTCACCCCTGGAGGCATATCCGGGGCATGGGTGATGTCGGGCACGTGCATGACTTCACGGATCTTGAAAACATTAATACCAAAGACTTCTTCACGGCCGGTGCTCTCATCCTTGCCAAGACTGAAGAGCAGGATCTCGAGACGGTTGGCACCCGCCAGGCGCGTACGTTCGTCAACAGATTGAATAAAGGTATCCATGCGATCTCTCTGGCCTGTAATGTGGTTTCTATCAGACTAGTAATATCGACAGCAGCGAGAAAATATTTAGATTTTTATGCAATGAACCGGCGCCGGCTCGGGCCGGAGAATAAACCGGGTTGAAGGTGTTGTTTTTCAGGCAGGTGGGGGTTATTTCAGCGCCTGCAACAGGCGGTCTTCCAGCTCGATGCGTGTGGCGAGGGCTTCACCCAGCCGCGACAGGTCCTCAGAAAAGGACTCATCAAAGGCATCTTCTGTTTCATGTTCATACTTGTCGTTGAAATCGAGGGCAAACTGCGTGGTTTTGGCGATTTCAGGGTAGAGTTCCGCGGCGAGCTCACTGATCTCCTGGCGACGTTCGTTACCGTCGACCACCCGCTGGTACAGACCAAAATGTCCGGCGGCAAGATAATCGACCATGATCTGGCAGAAGTCTCGCAGACACTCTTCCGGGTCGGTCTGCTGCCCCGGGTTTTTGTAGGACTCGATACCGGCTACGCGGCAGAAGTTGACCAGTACCTCGGCGCGCTCGGTCTTGAGCTGGTCGATGAGGTTATTCGAACGAGTACGACGCTCGTCACGAGGTTGATTATGTTCATTCACTTCCATGGTCTTCCGAATACCCTGTTATTTATGCTTACCATGCCAAGCATACCCTGACGTGAGCGGTTTGTTAATCTCTATTTAAGAAGGTTAGAAAGCATTAATATTCGTCAGAGGAACGATAAGCGGGCTAAAAAAGCTCGATATCACCGTCACTGGAAGCCACGGTCGCGGCCTGCATGATCGCCTCGATACTTTTGCCACGTAAAAGATCCTCGAACATTTGCTTGTCACTGTCGAGGGTGTAATTGGCCCGGATCAATTCCTGCAGGGCCTTCCACTCGACAGGATTGTAGAGGCGCTGCGGGCTGTCGACCAGTTTTGACAAGGCCTCGAGACTGTTGGAGACATGTTGCATGCGCTGGCTAAGCCGGTCGTAGAACTGGAAGGCCATGATTGCCGAATCGACCTGTCCGCGGATGGCGGTACTGTGGGCGAGCAGATCACGGCGCGTGTCATCTTCAGCCATTTGCGTGATGGTATCCTGCATGAATTTGAGGTGACCGACCATATCGGTAAAGGAGCGGCTCAGGTGGTCGACTGATTCGTCACCGTCGCGCATGGCATGCGTCATCCGGGCCATGGCAAGATTGAGCATGCGCACGGTCTCGCGGACCTGGCTCCAGTCCGGATCGGCGCTGGTCGCGCTCGATGCGGCCGGATTATCGCTGTTTTGCATTCAAATCACCTGAAAAATAGTGGAATATGATCGATTTGTGGTCTCAGTGACTGCATATCGGTAAGAAAGCGAGAAACATTAGGATTATCGGGGCGTGTTTACGTTATAATGCGCGGTTTGATGCAGGCCTCCCGCAGGACGGAAAATATAGTGACTGAAGAAATTCGAAATATCGCCATCATCGCGCACGTTGACCATGGCAAGACCACGCTGGTTGACAAGTTGTTGCAGCAATCCGGGACACTGGAAAGCCGTGGCGATTTTGAAGAACGCGTAATGGACTCCAATGATCTGGAAAAGGAACGTGGCATCACGATCCTGGCCAAGAATACCGCTATCCGCTGGCAAGGCCAGCGGATCAATATCGTCGATACCCCGGGCCATGCCGACTTCGGTGGCGAAGTCGAGCGCGTGCTGTCGATGGTCGACTCGGTGTTGCTACTCGTCGATGCCCGTGAAGGGCCGATGCCGCAAACCCGCTTCGTGACCCAGAAGGCCCTGGCCCGTGGTCTGCGCCCTATCGTGGTGATTAACAAGATCGACCGTGAAGGTTCACGTCCGGACTGGGTTGTGGATCAGACCTTTGATCTCTTCGACCGTCTCGGCGCAACCGATGAGCAACTCGACTTTCCGGTTGTCTATGCCTCGGCACTGAATGGTTTTGCCGGGCTGGAGTCGGATGTCCATGAAGGCAATATGGACCCGTTGTTCGAGACGGTCATCAAGCACGTTGCACCGCCCAGGGTCGACGTAAATGGCCCCTTCCAGATGCAGGTCAGTCAGCTTGATTACAACAGTTATGTCGGCATCATAGGCATTGGTCGTATCACGCGAGGCAAGATCAAAACCAATACGCCGGTCACCGTTGTTGATCGCGAAGGCAAGACCCGGAATGGCCGTATTCTGCAGGTACTGGGCTTCCTTGGCCTGGAGCGTATCGAAGTGCCGGAGGCCTTTGCCGGCGACATTATTGCCTTTACCGGCATGGAGCGCCTCGATATTTCCGATACCCTGTGTGACCCGGCCGCCGTCGAGGCCCTGCCGGCACTGAGCGTCGATGAACCGACCGTGAACATGACCTTCCAGGTGAACAATTCACCGTTCGCGGGCAAGGACGGCAAGTTTGTTACCACACGCCAGATACGTGAGCGTCTCGACCGTGAACTGAAACACAATGTTGCCCTGCGCGTCGAAGATACCGAAGACCCTGACAAGTTCCGTGTCTCCGGTCGCGGTGAACTGCATTTATCCATTCTTATCGAGAACATGCGTCGCGAAGGTTTTGAGCTGGGCGTCTCCCGACCGGAAGTAATCATTAAGGAGATCGACGGCGTCCGTTGCGAGCCTTACGAGCAACTGACGGCCGATGTTGAGGATCAGCATCAGGGCACAGTCATGGAAAAACTCGGTGAACGTGGTGCCGAGCTCAAGAACATGCTGCCAGATGGCCAGGGCCGTGTGCGTCTCGACTTTATTATGCCGGCCCGCGGTCTGATTGGTTTCCGTACCGAGTTCCTGACCGCCACCCAGGGCACCGGGCTTATCTATAGCGTCTTTGATCATTACGGCCCAATCAAGGGCGGTGATTTCGGACAACGTAGCCGGGGCGTCCTGATCGCCAACGGCATGGGCAAGGCCCTGGGTTATTCTTTATTTAACCTGCAGGAACGTGGCCGCCTCGTGATCGGTCCGAATGAGGAAGTTTATGAAGGCATGATCATTGGTATCCATTCGCGTGCCAACGACCTGGTGGTAAACCCGCTCAAGGGCAAGCAGCTGACCAATGTGCGTGCCTCGGGAACGGATGAGAATATCGTTCTTACCCCGGCTATTCGCATGACCCTGGAACAGGCACTCGAGTTTATCGATGACGATGAACTGGTGGAAGTCACGCCGCATCACATTCGCATACGCAAGCGGTTCCTCAAGGAACATGAGCGCAAGCGCAGCGGACGTTCTGCGTAAGCGATAAGAAAAGGCCGGTCACAGACCGGCCTTTTTATGATTGATGATTTAGGAATGATGATTGATGATTTAAAAACCAGATCGGGTGCGTAAGTCGGATTACATCGTTTTATTCCTAATCCGATCTACTTATCCGGTTTTTAAATCATCAATACGCTTTCTAATTGGCGTGGATGACACGCTCATGCAGAGGCTGGTGGGGACGGACGTTGCCGCTGAAGAGATTGCTGAAAGTCGCGATCTGGGCGGCTGACACTTCAACCGGCGTCTGCAGCACCATCCAGTTCACCCCCTCACTACAAGGTGGCGTGGTCAATGAACCAGTATAGCTATAGTAACTATGGGTTGCCGGCAGCAGATCAGTGATATTGATCTGCATATCGGCCTGTTTGCGATCACCCGCGTGTCTGGGCAGGTGCGCCCAGATACTCTCGATAACCGGGCTGGCTTTGCCTTTGCGCATCAGCACAGCGATTACCCCGAGCTGTCCGTCAGCAGCCTGGTGTACGAGATGGGCAACCATGTCATAGGGCCTGCCGTCCACGGCATGTTCACTCGGGCTGTGGAAATGGAACTGCAGCAGCCTGTATCGTTTGCCGCCAACTTCAATGCTGCTACCAGCCGCATAATTAACCTGGATGGTATGACCGTTGTTGACGATGTCGAGGTCAGTCGCCTGGTAGTGGAAGCGTAGACCGGCCAATTGGGCCGGTTTGGCTGTGATGATATTGATTGGGGACTGACTTTTGCCTGTCTTGCAGGTGGCGTATTCCGCAGCCAGATCTCCCCAGTGTGCAGGGCCCTGTGGGCCGTCGTAACCCCACGCTGACTTGCTGGCATCGGCGGCAAAGGCGATGCCGCCCGCCAGCAACAGGCAGATGCCAGCGAGGACGGTTTTGACAATACGGTTGTGCATGCGCGTTTTCCTTGCGTGTTTTTATTTTTAGATGTTTTTAGTAGCCAGCCAACTTACGTCAGGCGCGCTGGTAAATCAATCGTCGGACGGGGCCTTGTCAGCCTGCTCGGCCTGCTGTTTGGCACAGGCCTCGACATCACTGATGAGACGATTTTGGGCATCCCATTGCTCGCTATCGAGCATATGCCCGCAGGTCGCACAGGTAAACTCGAAAATGCGGCAGTCGGCCACGCCTGGCCGAGATTCGATTTCGTGGGCCGTGAAGGGCTGTTCGGCACTGACCAGCCCGCTGTGCAGGAGCAGGGCGAGAGATATTGAACCATTCAATGGCAGGGACGTTTTCACGGGCGTTTCACTTTAATGAGCAGGTAACCGAGTTCACGGTAGTCATTGATTTGCACCGGACCCGCCGCCGCGACATCAACATAGTTCGGGAATTCGGTTTCGTCCACGTCATGCCAACCGGCATAGGTGCCACAAACGTGGACGGGGACGTTGCTGTCTTTAACCAGGGATTGAATACCCTGATGAACCCCGGCATATTTTTTTTGCTTGTCCCGGGTCAGGGCAAATTGTTCCTTGCCGTGCGTGACCACGGCGATGGGGAGTCCCGGGAAGCGTTGGCGGAGTTGCTCGATTTGCGTCTGCACGGCAGGGATAGCCTGGCGCAGGTAGTCAGCTTCGCCACTGACGATTTCGAACACAATCCCGTCAGGGGCTTCGTTGCGCTGCATGACTTCCTCGAAATCGACACTGGTGGCAAGGGCTGGATAACTGTAGAACAGCAGGATGAGCCCGGGCAGGAAGCCGAAGGCAAAACGTTTCACGGTGTGCATGCTTGTATATACCTGTGTAGGAAAGCCCCGAAAATTCGATGCCCTGTGAGTCTACAAGTTCCCGTTATTTTAACAGCCATCAGAAAACCTTATTACAAGTAATCAGAATATTTAATAAAGATTCATTAAACAAGTAAAAGTTAAGTTAATCATTTACCTAGTGGTTAAAGTTGGCGGTGGGCATCCCTGTTGTCACCTTACAGGGCTTGTGGTTAAGAGCGGCCTTGTCATAATCAGTGTTCGATTTTTTTCAGCTTTATAAATGAGGTAGCACCCATGCAACGAATGAGATGGTCTTTTATTGTGGCAGCATTTCTGTCCCTGATGACCCTGGCGGGTATCGTGCAGGCAGAGGATAAGTGGTTATATCCTTATGTCCTGGCGTCAGAAACGGAAGGTGATGTTAATACCGCCGCAGAACAGACAAAGGCGGCACTGCAAGCGAATGGCTTTGAGGTAGTAGGTAGCTACGCTCCCTACGCAGACACGGTAGTCATCGGCGCCACCAATGAGGCACTGAAGACAGCCGCGGCAAAAACCGAGTTTGGTGGTTATGGTGCGGTGGTGCGTGTTGCCGTGACCAAGGTCAATGGCAAGGTCCAGGTATCGTTCTTTAACCCGGACTGGATGGCCGCAGCCTATCGCATGAAGACTGACCTGGCGCCTGTGCGCGGGGATATGGAAAAGGCGCTGGGGATGAAGCAGTTCTTTGGTTCACAAGATCCAGGCTGGAAGGCAGGGCAGCTGGAAGATTACCATTTCATGGTCTTTATGCCTTACTTTGATGATCATCACGAACTTGCCGAGCATGATTCCTATACCGCCGCTATCAAGGCGGTTGAGGCCAACCTTGCCGCCGGCAAAGGTGAGACAACCAAGGTCTACCGTGTCGATATCCCGGGCAAGGAGCAGACGGTATATGGCGTGGCAATTGGCGGTGCCCCGGCCGGTGACGAGCATATTATGAAACTGATCGACAAGGCAGCCATCAAGCAAACGGCCCACCTGCCATATGAATTACTGGTGAGCGGTAACAAGGTCTATGCCCTGCATGCCAAATTCCGGATTGCGGTGAACTTCCCTGATCTGGACATGGGTACCTTCATGCACATTAATGATGCCCCGGCCGCTATTGAGACAGCACTTGGTCAGGTGGCCGCCGGAGAGTAAATATCCCCGGTCATTTTGTTCACCATGCTTGCTGAAAACGGGACCATCAGGTCCCGTTTTTTTTGTTTGTGGCGGCAGGACAAAATTGGCATAAACAGGGCTTCTTTGCCATCATAGTGTATCTACAGAAAAGAAATCATCGGAAAAGCTCATGGCACAAAGCAAGGTCACTGCACTGACATCACCACAGGCATATCAGAAGCTCAAGGAAGATCCTCGCGCCATCCTCGTGGATGTGCGTTCGAATATGGAATTTCTGTTTGTGGGGCATCCGAAAGGCGCCATCAGTATCCCCTGGATTGATGAACCAGACTGGAAGATTGACCCGCAGTTTGCCACCGAAGTTCGCAAGTTGTTGCTTGGGGGCCTTTCCTGTCATGAAGATAGCGAATGCGCGCCCGTGATCCTTATCTGCCGCAGCGGCAAGCGCTCGCTTGACGCCGGTGAATGCCTGGTTAAGGACGGTTTTACACAGGTTTATAATGTCCTCGATGGCTTTGAGGGCGAGCTCGATGAACAGCATCACCGGAGTAGCGTGGGCGGTTGGCGTTATCACGACCTGCCCTGGGAGCAATGCTAGCCAGCAGCTGATCACGGGCCGACTGCTCTCAATTAATGAATAAAAAATACCCGCTTTGAAATACCGGCAGCCCCTCCATGGTAAAAAATAATGTGAACCAGCACTAACTATTTGACAATACTCAGTAATGATTGGCGAGAGTTGTCTATACTCAGTATCACCATGGATATAGTGCTTACACGACAATATGCCGGCGATCAGCCCAAATACCTGGCATATATCTATTTCGCCCTGACGGGGGTGATTCTCACCATCTACGGCACTTACCTGTCCCCTTACCTGTGGGCACCCGACTATATCTCGCTCTTTAGCTATGCCATCCCCTTCAGCCTGGTGGCGGTATTGAAATACATACTGCAACCCATACTGGTGGAGCGGGCAGAGGTTCTGCTGCGACCGCGTCGGCAGTTCTGGTTTGACCTCGGGCTCTATTGCCTCGCCAGTATGATTATTTTTGCCCTGTACGTTGTCTTTTATATGCAGCCAGCCGGCCTGGTGCTCAAGATGGTTATTGGTACGCTGGTTATCGGTTACTTCGCGAGCATTGATAATGCCCTGTGCAAGGAGCGTTACTGGTTTACCCATCAGGAACATGCAACCAGAAAAGATTTTCGCTTTTCGTCACTAGCAAACAAACTCAGCCTGTTTCTAACCATTACCCTGTTTATCGGCATGACCATTACCGGTCTGGTCGCCTATATCGATTTGGGGCCGCTGGCGCTGAAGTCAGACCTGGATGCAAGTGCAGTGATGCAGGTCTTTATTGTCGATATTTTCTTTGTCTTTGGCATAATCCTCGTATTAACCATGCGATTGATCCACTCCTATGCGGTAAACATGCAGCATATCTTTACGACCCAGCTTGATGTACTGCGCAATGTCCAGTCGGGAGATTACACCGGGTACGTGCCGGTTGTGACGCGTGATGAATTCGGCCTGATTGCGCGGCAGATAAATACCATGATTGACAGTTTGCGGGATAAGGAACATCTGCGGCAGACGCTCGAGCGTATTGTCAGCCCCAGCATTATGGAAAAACTGCTAACCACTGATGACAAGACGCTCAAGTGCGGACAGCAATACGATGTCGCCATATTGTTTTGTGACTTGCGCGAGTTTACAAGGTTCACTGAGCAATCCTCGGCAGAAGATGTGATCTTCTTCCTGAACGCTTACTTTTCACAAATGGTAAACATCGTGAGTGCTAACCGGGGGATTATTAACAAGTTCATGGGTGATGCCGTTCTCGCGGTTTACGGGCTCGAGGAAAGTAAAACGAGCGTCGAGGATGCGGTGACTTCTGCCGGGACCATGCTGGAACATGCGAGAAATATCACAATGCCAGATGGTCAACACCTGGATATTGGCATAGGCATCCATTCCGGACGTGTCGTGGCAGGTACGATTGGTTCGGAGGAGCGCTATGAATATACCTTTATTGGTGATGCCGTGAATACAGCGAGCCGGCTGGATGGCCTGACCAAGCGGCTGGGTTACAGCATTATTATTTCCAGAGATGCTCACGCTGCCCTTAACGAGACAAGCAAACAGTTATTTACTGATCTCGGCCTGCAGGTGGTGAGGGGCAAGGAAGACCCTGTGCATGTTTATGGTGCCAGCATACATAAACGGCCGGTTTCCAATGAAGAAAACCTTGAGGCCGGCTAGACGCAGAGCGCCTAAAAAACCTGACCGACCACCCCGGCCTCGAGAGGCAGTTCACGGAGCAGGTAGGACTTGAGGTCGATACCATAGGCATCAGGTTCAAGTACCTTGTTGATTTCATATTTGCTGGAATATTCAATAGCGGTGTGCTGGGCGAGGTTAATGATCTTGGGTGGCATGTAGGCCTTCTTGTCGCTGTTACGCACCAGCATAAGCTTGGGTTGCAGACGCTGATCCAGTGAAACCGAGATCACTATGCCGACTTCACCATTGCCAAGTTCAACAACACTGCCAACAGGGTAGATGCCGAGACATTGAATAAAACTTTCAATCAGGCTGGCGTCGAACAGGTTGTCGCGCCAGTTATACATGTTTTTTAATGCCTCGGTGCTGCTTATGCAGTGCCGGTAGGTGTGGCTGGAGGTTACCGAATCATAGACATCAATCATGCCGACTATACGCGAGTAATAGTCGATGTCTTTTTCAAATAGTCCCTTCGGATAGCCCTGACCGTTGCTGCGCTCATGGTGGGCCAACGCAATACTGATGGTGGATGGCGGGATGGCCGTGCTGTTACGGAGTATGTCGGCACCGTGAGTGGTGTGCGTCTGCATGAGCAGCGCCTCTTCCTTACTAAGCAACCCTTCTTTGCGCATGATATTGGTTGAGACACGTATTTCCCCGACATCGTGCAATAACCCGCCCATGCCGAGTTCGGTTAGTTCATGAGCCGGCAGCCCCAGATAACGGCCAAAGGCCAGGCACAGCGTACAGACATTGATGCTGTGGGCGACGGAATACTCATCATGGTCGCGCAGGTTACTCAATAAGACGAGGGCGTCGGGATTTCGCAGGATGCTTGCGACCATGCCGGCAACCATCTTCTGGACCTGTTTGCCGTCGATGCCTTTGCCGGCGCGTATATCACGGAACATTTTTTCCATATAGGTAGTGGCTTCATTGCGTAGCTCGCGGGCGGGGCGAATCTCATCTTCAAATTTGCGGATATAGGGGCGTTGCGCGGAGTCTGCTGCCGCTGCATTTTCACTCAGCGGGCGGTGGGCTCCTTTGCCCGCGCTTGCCGCACGTTCAGGATCGATATAGACAAACTCGCAGAGCTCTTTTAACTCACTCAGCTCGGTATCAGAATTAATCAGGAAACCCTGAAACAGGAAAGGCGACTCAAGCCAGGGGCGATCCAGATCACAGACATACATGCCGGTTTTTAATTCACTAATGTCTATCTTCTGTCTCATGAGGCAAGGTTATTTAATCTGGCTGCTTACCCATACTATTTAGCACTGTCCGGGAATGAATGCCAGTAATAACAGGATGTTAATCCGGGAAATGAGCACTGTTACTCGTTTTCAATGCAAGTTGTTTCCTCCGGTTATTGCCGCGGGGGCGAGGTATTTTTTCATGCGGTCCGGGCATATTGTCAGCGTGTCAGGATATTCATGGCCGCATTGATCTTTTGCAGGGTCGAACTGTCACCACCGCGATCAGGGTGGTGTTGCATGGCGAGGCGACGGAAACGTTGCTTGATGTCGGTATCGCTGACCGGGTCAGCGAGCTCGAGTACGGCCAGTGCCTCGCGACGGCATTCATTATTATGGAAGCGCAGCCAGAACCGCCCGAGCATCTCCTGTACATCACTGGCGGAGAATTTTTCCAGTTGGGTGATATCGAGGTAAAACTCGCGTAGTGGCTCTGCCGCAGCGGTGAGGGATTGTACACTTTCCCGCCATTCAGACAGGCATATACGCAAGGCAGAGATTTCCAGGCAGGCTAGTTGTTGTTCATGCAGCAGGTCGCGAAGCCGGTACAGTGCATGGAAGAGCAAAAAATGCCGACAGAACAGGGCATGTTCACTTTGCCAGGCCCTGCGGTCAAAATCACTCTCGCCACGTTCAGCGAGAAGGTTGAACAGCTCGTATTCACTCAGCCCGAGAGGGTGGGTGCGGAGTATGTCCAGTAGCAGGGCGTGGAATTCATCCTGCAATCCGGCTGCCGCAGCGTATTGTGATGATAGCCCGGACATGGTGTGGCTCGTTACCGGTCGCCATGGCGACAAGGTTTGCCGTAGCCGGCCGGGATGTTAAGGCGGATGGTGCCGGGATATTGATTGTTCACGGTTTTAGCATCCCCCTGCCTGGCGCGCATGATTTGCCCGTAGCGTGGTTGGTTATTGAAACAATCATGCTACAGATGCCGGCGACGGGCTGCAAATTTCCGCCAGCAGGGGGGGAACCTTTTAACTACATTGATTACCGGCAGTGGCTTTTTTCCTGTCTGCTGTAATACAGTGGCATTCAGAACACATTATCAACAGGAGGCGGGATGCGTCTGGGCATTGATCTCGGGGGCACAAAAATAGAAATTATCGCCCTGGGTGATGAGGGTCAGACGTGCCTGCGCCGGCGGGTCGCGACGCCCGGGGGCGACTATGCAGCCACGCTCGAGAGCATGGTGCAACTGGTGCGCGAGGCCGAACAGACCCTCGGCGTGCAGGGCAGTGTCGGCGTCGGGATACCCGGGGCGTTATCGGCCCACAGCGGACGGGTCAAAAACGCCAATTCCACCTGCCTGAATGGCCGGCCACTGCGGGCTGATCTTGAAGCCGCCTTGCAACGCGAGGTGCGGCTTGCCAATGATGCAAATTGTTTCGCCCTCTCCGAAGCCACCGACGGGGCGGCGGCCGGGGCGAAAACCGTGTTCGGCGTGATCCTGGGAACAGGCACCGGCGGTGGTCTGGTCGTGAATGGTGAGTCGCTGCAAGGCGCGAATGCCATTGCCGGTGAGTGGGGTCACAATCCCCTGCCGTGGCCCGAGCCCGATGAGCTACCCGGCCCGGCCTGTTACTGTGGCCGACAGGGCTGTATCGAAACCTTTCTTTCCGGGCCGGGTTGCCTGCAGCGGCACAGGGAACAGAGCGGCCAGACTATAGAGAGTGTCGAGAGCCTCGTCGATGCCGCGGCGAAGGGAGATCAGGCGTGTGCAATGAGCATGATCAGGTATAAGCATCGCCTGGCAAGATCCCTGGCCCATGTGATCAATATCTTCGACCCCGAGGTGATTGTGCTGGGGGGCGGGCTGTCGAATATAGAGAGTCTTTACGATGAGGTGCCGGCGATATGGCCGGAGTGGGTCTTCTCTGATGAGGTGGTCACCGCGTTACGGCCCGCCAGGTTCGGTGATTCAAGCGGTGTACGCGGGGCTGCCTGGCTCTGGCCCGCCTGAGCCTAATCCTCTGGCCAGTCCAGTAAATAATCCTCGAGGTTCTCCTCATCGACCCGGATCTCGGAGATCACCCTGTCCCGGACAGACATGCCGGCGTCATGCACGGATTCAGGATCACCGCTGAGCAGCGGGTGCCAGTCGGGCAGGCCGCGACCCTCTGCAAGCCGTCGGTAGGCGCAGCTCGTCGGCAGGGCACTGGCACCGGCCAGTTGTGTCGGTTCGAGGACTATACAGTCGGGCACATACCGCAGTCGTTGCGGATAGTGTGTGCAACGACAAGCATGGGTATCGAGCAGGCGGCAACTGACACTGGTAAAGAAGACCGCGCCGGAGTCTTCGTCTTCGAGCTTGTGCAGGCAGCAGCGCCCGCAGCCGTCACACAACGACTCCCATTCAGCCTCGGTCATCTCGGCCAGGGTTTTGTTTTCCCAGAAGCGATCCATAGCGGGGCGGATAGTAACGTATTTGCGGTAAGGGGTCTTGCCCGGAATGCGTTATGATAAGCCCATGGATAAATTACCGGATTACCTGGAGGAAGGCCTCGATATCATTTCTATCGGCAGCAATCCCTCGCCCTATTCGATCAAGGTGCAGTATTACTACGGCAACCCGCAAAATCGGTTCTGGAAGGCACTGAACGGTGCCGGCCTGGTCGATGAATTGCTTGAACCCGGCCGACCGGCCCTGCAACGCCTGTTAAAGGTCTATCGCATCGGCTTTACCGATGTCGTCAAGCCGCCAACGCCGGGCGTGGCGCAATTACGCGCCGCCGATTACAGGAAGTGGGCGCCGATCCTGAAGAACAAGCTACTACGCTATCAGCCGCGTATTTGCTGGTTCCACGGCAAGGTGGCTTACCGCAATTACCTGCGGTACACCGGTGAAACCGCGCTGGAGATTGACTGGGGCCTGCAGCCGCATATGATAGGTAAATCGAGGGTGTTTGTGACGCCCAACCCGAGCCCGGCCAATGCCGGTTTTTCGCTCAATGATTTGATTGCCTGGTACAAAAAACTAAAACAATTACGCGACCGGCTGAAAAAAGCGCCGGCGGGGAAGAAGACATGACCAAGCCCGCAGTAAACGCAGTTACTCGTCTGATCAAGGCAACCGGTTATTCTCTTGCCGGTTTGCGCGCCGCCTACCGGCATGAACAGGCCTTTCGCCAGGAGAGCTGGTTATTGGTCATCCTCGCGCCGCTGGCCTTTTACCTGTCTGCCGAGAATATGGAACGTGCTTTGCTGATCGGTTCCTGGCTGCTGGTCATGATCATTGAATTATTGAACTCGGCCATCGAGGCCACCGTGGATCGCATGGGTGACGAGTGGCATGAACTGGCCGGACAGGCCAAGGATATCGCCTCGGCCGCGGTGATGCTGGCCTTGTTGTTAGCGGCGCTGATATGGTATTTGCTCGTGGTAACGAAGTTCTTTCCCTTCACCTGAAGACCCATAGTGCTCCTGACCGGCTCGTGAGCGCTGCCCGGTTTGCCGCGTGCACCTGTTATGTACGAGGCAATTTCAAAATCTTGTCATATTCCTGACACCTGTTTGTCATCGGCGGCGTGGATCATGGTGCCCACAAAATAATTACGAGATTTCTTGCCATGACAGCTATCACCACGAAGGGGCCGTGCATGGATGCGGAGCAGCAGGATGCTGACTGGATAAACCTGGTTTTTCTGGACATCCTGGAAACAGAATCCCTGAACCCGTTATACCAGCCTATTGTGGATCTGAATCGCCATACTATCTATGGTTATGAATCTCTGATCAGAGGGCCTTCCGACAGCGTCTTGCACAGCCCGGTGACGTTATTTGATATGGCGATACGGGAAGGCAAACTGAACGAGCTGGATATTCTCTGCCGGAAGATCGGTATCAAGGGCTTTCAGTCCAAACATTTGCCAGGCAAGTTATTCCTTAACGCCATCCCACAAAGCCTGCTGGGTCCGCATCATCGTTCCGGTCTGACACTGGAAATCCTTAACCGTATCGGCATCAGACCGGAGAATGTGGTTATTGAGTTGACCGAGCAATATCCCTTGTACGATTTTGATGTCATGCGTAAGGCAATAGATCATTACAGGTCAATGGGGTTTGAAATTGCCATTGATGATTTAGGTGCCGGTTATTCAGGGCTGCGCACCTGGTCCGAGCTGCGCCCTGATTATGTCAAGGTGGACAGGCACTTTATCCAGAACATCAATGAAGACAGGATTAAGCAATCCTTTCTGCGTTCAATTGTGGATATTGCCCAGGGACTTGACTGCAGGGTTATAGCAGAAGGAATAGAAACACAGGATGAATGTCGAACGATTTCGGCTATGGGGATCCCTTTCGGCCAGGGTTATTATTTCGCGCGCCCTGCCGCATCGCCGCCATATGCGATTTCAGGGGATTTGTTCCAGTGTGCATCGTCGCGTGACTGCAAAAAACAGCTTAATCGCACAGCAGAAAGCGTGGCGGATCTACTGGTAGAAACGATATGCATACAACCTGATATGAAATTAAATACAGCTCATCAGCTATTTCATGAAGATAAGTCGCTGACAGCGATCCCGGTAGTAGATGCTAATCGCGTCCCGCTAGGACTGCTTCGGCGAAACCAGTTATTAACGATGTTTTCTATACAATACGGGCGTTCTTTATATGAAAGCACATTGGTTGTTGATGTTGTCGAGAAATCAGTAATCATAGTCGATAAGGAATGGAGTATAGAACAGGTCAGTAAGCTCATTACCGATAGCATGAAGTCGCAGCTTGAGGCTGACTTCATTATCGTCGAGGGCGGTGAGTATAAAGGTCTTGGCAAGGTTCTGGATCTGTTGCGCAAAATAACAGAACTGCAAATCCGTAACGCACGCTACGCCAATCCCTTGACGCTGTTGCCGGGGAACGTCCCCATTTATGAGAAACTCGATGAATTGACGACAAGCCGAAGGAATTTTGCAGTAGCTTATTGTGATATTGATAATTTTAAACCCTATAACGATGCGTATGGTTACGGCAAGGGTGATCAGGTAATTAAATTGATTGCCGATATTCTTTCTCAGTATGCTGAGGTGGCGGTGGATTTCATCGGGCATGTTGGTGGTGATGATTTTATAGCCATATTTCTGAGTGATGACTGGCTTGAGCGCTGTAATAGTGTTTTGCGGGGCTTTGAGAGTGAGGTGCTAAGGTTTTATAACCATGCTGACAATGAGCAGGGTGGTATATTTTCCGAATCACGCGAAGGGGATGAAAAATTTTATCCGATTATGAGTCTGTCGATAGGCGTTATTACCATAGATCAGAAGCAACCCCTTTCCCATGCCGAAATTGCTGAACTTGCCAGTCATGCCAAGCATCATGCCAAGAGTATAAGTGGCAATAGTCTGTTTATTGAGCGTCGTGTCCGGAAAGGATTCCCTGCACCATTCAGGGCACCGGGACAGATAGGGTTTTCATGAGTATCAAAAACAAGCTTATTACAATCTTCGTTTCATCGATTATTGTCTTTCTCATGGCGATGGTTATTGTCGTGCGCCATTATGAAGTGGCCTTTGCTGAGGCAGATGAAGTGAATAACAGCAGCGCCAGGGTTATGTCACTGGCCCTGCGTGCACAGGTAGAGTTCAAGACCCAGGTGCAGGAATGGAAGAATATCCTGTTGCGTGGTTATGATGATGCGTTGTATGAAAAACACCTGGCGAGTTTTAATAAACAGGAGCAACGAACCCGTGAGCTGATTGACGAACTGCTTCTTGAGCTCATGGGTGATAATGAGTTGCACGAAAAGATTCTGGCTTTCTCGGCGGCGCATGAGGAGATGGGGCAGCGCTATCGAACTGCTTTGCCGGTATATAAACTGGCAGAGCATAAACCGCATATCACCACGGATAAATACGTGCGCGGCATGGACCGCGAGCCGGTACGGATTCTTGGCGAGATTGTTGCTACCGTCTGGGCAGAGCGTGATGCCGCACTGGCGCAAATACACAGTGATATGGCAGCGAAACGTCTTGACATGATGGTGTTGCTTGGCGTGGTGATCCTGGTACTTGCAGTGATATTTTTATGGTTGATCGGTCGCGTTGTATTCAATCCATTAAACCGGGTTGTGACGCGGATCGCCGCTGTCACGGAGGACGTGCGTAATCACCAGGGGGACCTCGCTTACCGGCTGCCCATAAAATCAAAGGATGAACTGGCGGCCCTGTCAAATAGTTTTAATGTTTTTATGTCTGCACTGCAGGTGTTAGTTGATAGGATAAAATCGTCAACAACAGAACTGAACACTTCCTCTTCCGGCCTGATGCGTGCGGCTGAAGAAACCCATAAAGATATGCAGGAACAGCAGCAGGGAATTGAAAATGTATCCTTGTCCCTGTCACAGATGTCTGAGGCGGTCCGGGAGGTGGCCGGCAATGCCCAGCAGGCCTCGGACGCCACTGGCGATGCAGCAGCCCAGGCCAGTGCCGGGCGCATCGTGGTGCAGCAAGTGGTCGATACAATGGAACATCTGTCGAAAGAAGTTGAACAGGCCGGCGAAGTGATCCGGCTTGTCAATGGCCAGGCACAGGGTGTTAACAAGATACTGGAAACCATCAACGGCATTGCCGAACAAACTAACTTGCTGGCACTGAATGCTGCCATCGAAGCGGCCCGGGCAGGTGAACAGGGCCGGGGCTTTGCCGTGGTGGCCGACGAGGTCCGGGTGCTGGCAGGCCACACCGAGACCTCGACGCGCGAAATACAGGACATCATCCAGACGCTTCAGCGCGGGGCAAGCAAGGCTGTCGAGGTCATGGTCAACGGGCGTGAGGCATCTGTTGCCTGCATGACCCATGCGCACGAGGCGAATCGTGTTCTCAATGGTATCGACGAAGCATTAACTATGATCAACCAGACCAACCAGTGTATTGCCAGTGCGGTTGAGCAACAGACTGCGGTAAGCGAGGAAATTGTCGGCAGTATCGAGAATATCTCGGATCTGTCCGTCCAGACCGCATCGGATTCGCGGCAGGTGATGTTCCTGTCACAACAGGCGGCGGTACAGAGTGATGCCCTGCAGAGAGTCGTGAACGCCTTCAAATAACGACTGCGAGGGGAGCTATAGTAATGCCTGGCCATAACGGGCAATGAGATAAAAGAGCTGTTGCCGCTGGTAAGCAGTGCTTGCCAGCAAGTGCAGCGGCTAGCGACGCAGAAACTGACCGCCTTTCAATAGCGTATTGCCGACCTGACGGCGATGGCAGAGACACTACTTATTGACACCTGTCGTGACGGGCAGCAACCGGCTGTCTGCCCCATTATTAACTTGCTGACAAAAGCATAAGACTTGCCGTGTTCCGTTAGGAAGCGGGTAATGCTATAGATTGAGCTGCTGTTCAATAAAGGCCTCAATCTCAGCCTGTGGCTTGAAGCCGCTGAAACGGCCGCGTTCCTCACCGGCCTGGAACAGGATGACGGTGGGAAAGCCACGCAGGCCATAGCGACCGGCGAGGTGCATATTGTCATCCACCTCGACCTTGGCCAGCTGTAGGGTGGAATCGGTTTCGGTAATGATCTTTTCCAGTACCGGCGTCAGGGCGCGACAGGGTGGACACCAGTCGGCCCAGAAATCCACCATGATGGCCTGCTGCAGTGAGGCGGCGATGACCAGCTCATCGAAATTGCCCTCGGTGACGTCAAAGATGTTCGAATTATCAGACATGGAAGCGATTTCATCTGTTACAAAGTGGCGCATTCTCGCCTGCCTCACCCTCCCTGACAAGCCGGAATGCATAACCCGGGCGAATAATCCGCTTTTGTTGGAGAATTATGCCGGATAACAAGCAGCTACAACCGCTAGCGGGCCGCGACGAAGTCGCTTGCAGAGGGCGAGGGAGATTTTTTTTGCCAGCGCCGGCCAGGCCGCCTAGAATTGAGTTTGCTAACGCCCGCAACCAACGGACTCGCCAAACACCCCCGTGGTGACGAGGACAATGACGATGCTAGATCTGCAACAGCCCCGACCCGGCTACTGGTACATCAATCGCACCGGCAAGCTGATGAAAGTCAAAATGCTCATGTATGGCCGTGATGACATCGAATGGGTGCTGATTCAGTACGTTGAAGGCACAACCCATACCATCAGCCTCGGTGACTGGCAGTGTCTCGACCTTGTGGTGCCCCGATACGAGCAAGGCCATGTCATACTTGATAGCGACAATGCATTTTAGGGCCTTTTTCGCCGACCCTGCGTTTTATCATGTCGGTTACTGAGCTGGATGAGCGGATTCGCCGCTTGCGGGCGGAAACCACCGGCCTCCCCGGCGCGGTGCTCAAAGAGGTCGAACCGCGGATCTATGCCCGCAAGCTCGCAGAACTCAGTGCCGCCATGCGCGAGCATTATCAAACCTTTTACGGTGATCGGTTGTAGATGCCCTGAACGCAGATTGTGACACTATCTTCCCCACTGTCACATAATTGTCATATCCCGGACATAGAATCGCTCCCAGGTAATCATTAGTCACCTTGTAGACAGGTGGGCACAAATATGGCTAAACCGCACATATTGCTTATTGAAGATGAAGCGCCGATTCGCGAAATGCTGCGACTTGCCCTGGGCAAGTTCGGCTACTCGGTGACAGAGGCTGCTGATGCGCGCGAGGCTCGGACGGCGATCAACACACAGCTGCCGGACCTGATGCTGGTGGACTGGATGTTACCGGGCGAGAGCGGCGTTGAACTTGTGCGCCAGCTCAAGCGCGAGGAACTGACCAAGGATATCCCTGCCATCATGGTCACCGCGCGTATCGAGGAAGATGATCGTGTCAAGGGGCTGGAAGTGGGCGCCGATGACTATGTCTGCAAACCCTTCTCGCCAAAAGAACTGAATGCGCGCATCAAGGCAGTATTACGCCGCGTCCGGCCACAGCTGGCGGATGAGCCGGTCGAAATCGAAGGTCTGCGTATCGAACCGGACAGTCACCGGGTCTTTGCCAATGGTGAGTCGCTGGAGATCGGCCCGACCGAGTTTCGCATCCTGCATTTTTTCATGACCCACCCCGAACGTGTTTACAGTCGCACCCAGATCCTTGACCTGGTCTGGGGAAGTAATGTCTATATTGAAGAGCGTACCGTGGATGTGCATATTCGTCGCCTGCGCAAGGTGCTGACACCGAGTGGTCATGAACATCTGGTGCAAACCGTGCGCGGTGCCGGTTACCGCTTCTCGGCGCGGAGCTGATAGTGAAGCGCGGCTGGAGCGATGAACTTTGGCGAATCACATTTATGGTGGCGGCGGTATTGCTGCTCACGGCAATATTCGGGGAGTTCTTTACCTGGGCCGCCCTGGCCGGCATCGGCTACCTGACATGGCACCTGCATAACCTGCTGAAACTGGTTGACTGGATCAATCTGCGTCTCGGCGGTGAACCGCCTGAGAGCAGCGGCATCTGGGAAGAGGTGTTTCTGCAATTATTCCGTTTTCGTCAGCGTAACAGGCGGCGCCACAAACGGCTGGTTTCACGCCTGAGTCGTTTTCAGGAGGCCGCGCAGGCCCTGCCGGATGCCATTATTGTCATGAATAACCAGGGCACCATTGAATGGTGCAATAACGCCGCGACCCGTATGCTGGGCGTGCATACCACCAACGACCTTGGCCAGCGAATCCTGAACCTGGTCAGGACACCGGCACTGGTCAGCTATATCAGGCAGGCCGAGTTTGCCCAGCCGCTAAATATCCCTTCGCCGGTGAATGAAGGGATGAGCCTGTCGATTCGTATTGTTCCTTATGGCGCAGTACAACGCCTGCTTATTGCCCGCGACATCACCCGCATGCAGCGCCTCGAAGAGATGCGCCGTGACTTTGTTGCCAATGTCTCACATGAAATGCGTACGCCGCTGACAGTGATCTGTGGCTATCTGGAATTGTTCGCCGAGGCGGATAACCGTGACAGTGATGAGTTCGATGACGTGATTGTACGTATGGGCGAACAGGCCTCACGTCTGCAAAGTATTATTGGTGATTTGTTATTATTATCGCGTCTCGAGGCCGATACATACCGCACCACGAATGAGCCGGTCAATATCCCGCAGCTGTTAAGGGTGCTGGTTGAGGAGGCGCGCAGTCTGAGTGGTTATAAAAACCATGAAATCAGCCTGGAGTGCGACGACCGGTTGCTCATCAAGGGAAACGAACAGGAACTGCGCAGTGCCTTTTCCAACCTGGTCTTCAACGCCGTGAATTACACCCCGGCAGATGGCCAGATTGGCCTGTCCTGGTACCAGGATGAGGTGGGTGCTCATTTCGCGGTGCGCGATACCGGTATTGGCATTCCGGCCCAGCATATCGAGCGTCTCACTGAGCGTTTTTACCGTGTTGATGTCGGCCGTTCACGGCACAGTGGCGGTACCGGTCTGGGCCTTGCCATTGTCAAGCATGTACTGCAACGCCATCGGGCGCATTTGCATATAGAGAGTCAGGCAGGTCAGGGAAGCCTGTTCCGTTGCGATTTCCCGCTGGAGTTGCTTATGACAGATACGGAAAAACTTTCATAAAACTGTCATATATCTATCACTGGCTTGTCATACAGATTTATCAGACTAGCCAGCAGTAAAACAGTAAAGCAATCACTAAAATATTCTTGTTCAAGGAGTAAGCGAAATGAAGAAAACCTTAATTGCCCTGGTTAGCCTGTGCAGTGTGCCATTTATGGCCGCTGGTACGGCGCAGGCTGAATCCAGGCTTGATGCGTCATTGCCTACCTATGAGCGCACCAGCGGAGTATCTGGCAATCTGTTGAGTGTTGGTTCTGACACCCTTGCCAACCTCATGACCCTGTGGGCTGAAGAGTTCAAGCGTGTTTATCCTAATGTCAATATACAGATCCAGGCGGCAGGTTCTTCGACTGCGCCTCCGGCCTTGACCGAAGGCACCTCTAATCTGGGACCGATGAGCCGCAAGATGAAGAGCAAGGAACTGGAGGCCTTTGAGAAAAAGCACGGTTACAAGCCGACTCCGATTCGTGTTGCGATTGATGCACTGGCTGTCTACGTTCACAAGGATAACCCGATTAAAGGCATGACTATCCCGCAGGTGGACGCTGTATTCTCATCTACCCGCAAGTGCGGCTATGACAAAGACGCCAACCGCTGGGGTGACCTGGGTCTGACAGGTGCATGGGTTGGCCGCGACATCCAGATCTTTGGCCGCAATTCGGTCTCTGGTACTTATGGTTACTTCAAAAAGAAGGCTCTCTGCAAGGGTGACTACAAGTCCAATGTCAACGAACAGCCTGGTTCTGCCTCAGTCGTGCAGTCAGTCACTGCTTCCATTAATGGTATCGGCTACTCAGGCATCGGTTACAAGACATCAGGTGTGAAGGCAGTGCCGCTGACGAAGAAACCCGGCAAGCCGTTCATCGCCGCGACCGCTGATAACGCTGCTGATGGTACTTACCCCTTGTCACGTTACCTGTACGTGTACGTGAACAAGCACCCGAACAAGCCACTGGCGCCACTCGAGCGTGAATTCGTGAAGATGGTTCTCTCCAGGGCCGGTCAGCAGGTTGTTATCAAGGACGGCTACATTCCACTCTCAAGCAAAATTGTGGAAAAGGAACTGGCTAACCTGAAGTAAGCCATTTCAGTTGAAACAAAAAAGCCCCGCTCCGGCGGGGCTTTTTTTGGATAAGAACTACGCGATTGAAACGGCATGTTTGTAAAACTAACGGACTTTTTCTCTATTGCGTAGTCAAGCCCTGTCGTTGTCAATGACGACATTGGTCTTCTAACTTGCGTCAACTACCAGAGGCCTGAGCCACGATGTGATCATCAATCATCAATCATCAATCATCAATCATCAATCATCAATCATCAATCATCATTCATCAATCATCAATCATCATTCATCATTCATCATTCATCATTCATCATTCATCATTCATCAATCCATTCTCCCTGTCACGTAATCGTCGCTTGTCTGCAATAAAAGCTTAACCGCACTTTAACAGTCATGTCATAACGAAAGCAGAAAATACCTCGCACAACAAAGTAATCACGTACTTGAATATTCAAACTAATTACCTGACCAGGAGTTGAAACACCATGAAGAAGAAAATCATCAGCGCGGTTGTCTGTGCCGCGGTAGTGCTGCCAGGGGTGGCGAATGCTTACGAAATTATCGGCAAGAAACTGGAAATCTATGGTAAGGCGCATGTCTCGGTTGATGCCAGTGACAACGATCGCGCCAGGCCGAATGATCAAAGTGACACCAGCATTTCCAGTAACTCGACTCGCCTCGGTTTCAAGGGCAAGCATGAGATTAATGACAATCTTGCGCTGCTTTACAAAATCGAACAGGAAATCAAATTTGACGAGGGTTCCGGTACGTTCGCCACACGTAACGCCTATGTAGGCATGAAGGGCGCTTTTGGTACTGTCCTCGCCGGCCAGCATGACACGCCGTTCAAGGATGTGGGTGGCAAGTGGGGCATGTTTGGTGACACCATCGCCGACCGTCGTGCCATTCTTGGTGCCAGTGCAACAAATGGTAACAAGGTAAACCAGCGTGGCAAGAACTCACTGCTTTACATCAGTAACTTTGGCGGCCCGGTTGAGTTGCGCGCCATGTATTCCACTGATGCCAAAGACAGTGCATCTGGTGGCATCGACAACAACGACAATGACATGTTCAGCACCAGTGTTGTCTACAAGACCAAAAAACTACGGATTGGCGCCGGCTACGAGGATTGGGAAAATCTGGATGGCAAATATGGCCAGGTTGATGGCTGGCGCGTTGCCGGCACCTATGACTTTGGCAAGTTCAAGACCGGCCTGATCTACGAAACTCTGGACAGCAAAGTCTCGCCGCAGTTTGATCGCAACGTCTGGGGCGTGAACGGTGCCTTCAAGGTTGCCAAGGGTGTCAGTCTCAAGGCACAGTACCTCGTTGCTGATGATTATGAAGGAGTCAAGAACTCAGGTGCCAACATGGCCAGCATCGGTATCTTCAACAAGTTGGACAAACAAACCACCATCTATGCCGCCTACACTCGCACCGACAATGACGCCAATGCCAGGTTCCAGGGCGTTGACGGTGGCCATGGTGATGAGGTCAAGACAGACCTTGGCAAGACCCCCAACGCCTTGTCTGCAGGTCTGGTCTTCAAGTTCTAAAAGGACGGAACGACGACAGGGATGTCATTGCGCCTGATTTATTCTCAATCGACAGTAAAATAACGGGAAAGAGTCAGCAGCAGGAAGCTCGCAAGCAGTAATCTGGCCCCGCCACTGGCGGGGATTTTTTACGGGACGCAGATGGTGCAAGGGGTGAGGCCCGGATACCTCTGTATTTGTGGTCTGTCGCCGAGTATAGGGGGGTCAATCTATACAGGCTTGTCTGCTTTGATGGCATATTCGCCTGTTTTCGAACTGCGGGCTGGCGCCAGCACCGTGAAATTTTTGTGACAGGCCCCGTATTAATGGTGTTTTTGTCATATTCCTGTCACATAAGCGGGATACCCTTGCCGCATGTCAATCTCAACGACTTCAACCAGTACCCACCAGCGCCTGCGGGACATCAAGGACCGTATGCTCCGCTACGTTGTTGGTATCGGTGGCATCGGCGTGATCATTGCTATCTTGTTGATTTTCTTTTACCTGTTTTACGTCGTCGCCCCCATGTTTACCGCCGCCGAGGGCACGGCGGCGGGGCGTTATGCCTTGCCGGGCAAGGCTCAGACCTTGCACCTGGCCATGGAAGAGCAGGCCGAGGTCGGGGTCCGTTTTACCACCGCCGCCGAGGCTGTTTTTTTTGCTACCACGAGCGGCGAGGTGCTCAAGCACGTCAACCTGCCTGTGGCGGCAGAAGAAGTGAGTAGTTTTCATGCCGTCACTCCGCCTGCCGTGCCCGTGGTCGGCTATGGCCTGAATGACGGGCGGTTGCTGGTGGTTCGTCATGATTATCGCATCAGCTTCCCGGATGACCAGCGTCTGATCAGTCCGGTGATCGAGTATCCGCTTGGTCAACAGCCATTGCTGATTGATGACGCTGGCCAGGCACTCGAATCAATGGCCTTCCAGCTCGGTGACGAAAAACACAGTGTTGCCGCCCTGACCACCGATGATCGCCTGATATTGACGCGGTTTTTCAAGGAAGGCTCGGCCCTGGACGATGATGAGGATGCTGAACTGACCCGGGAAAGTGTTGAACTGCCACCAGCCGGTTTCGATATCGACTACCTGCTGATGGGTAGTGACCAACGCCTCCTCTATGCCGTTAGCCAGCGTGGTCAGTTAGTACAATATGACATCAGTGGCAGTGACACGCCGACCATCCAGCAACGTCATGAGTTGTTGAAAGACGAGCGTGAACTTGTCGGTATTACCTTCCTGACGGGCAGTATCTCCCTGATGGTTACCGACTCCGCAGGCACCGTCGCACAGTGGTTCCCGGTACGTGACGAACACAATAATTACATCCTCACCCATATTCGCGATTTCGAGAATGTGGGCCTGATGCCGGCAGCGCTTGCTGTTGAGCATAATCGCAAGGGCTTTGCCGTGGCCGATAGCCAGGGTGGCCTGAAAATATTTCATACCACGGCCGGACAGAGGGTTCTCAACGAGCAAGTGACCGATGCGCCCCTGCAGCGGGTGGTGTTTGCGCCAAGGGCCAACGCCCTGTTGCTGGAAGACAAGAGCGGGCAGATGCACTTCTGGCAGGTGAAAAACGAATACCCTGAAATATCATGGAGTTCTTTGTGGGGCAAGGTCTGGTACGAGAGTTACCCGGAACCTGAATATATCTGGCAGTCGTCGTCGGCCTCAAATGATTTTGAGCCGAAGTTCAGCCTGGTGCCTCTTTCCTTTGGGACGATAAAAGCGGCCTTTTACGCTATGCTGATCGCGGTGCCGCTTTCCATCATGGGGGCAATCTTTACGGCCTACTTCATGGCTCCGCGTATGCGCAGGGTGGTCAAACCGAGTATCGAGATCATGGAGGCGCTGCCGACCGTAATCCTCGGTTTCCTTGCCGGTCTGTGGCTGGCACCGGCCGTCGAGACGCATATGCCAGGGATCTTCAGTCTGCTGGTCATAATGCCGCTGACGATACTGCTCATTGGCTGGCTGTGGACGCGACTGCCGGATGCCATTCGCCATTGCGTGCCCGATGGCTGGGAGGCACTGTTACTCCTGCCGGTAATTTTGCTGGTCAGCTGGCAGGCGGTTGCGATTAGCCCGTTACTGGAAAGCTGGTTGTTCCAGGGGAATATGCGCGGCTATCTGACCAATGAACTGGGTATCAGCTTCGATCAGCGAAACGCCATAGTGGTCGGACTGGCGATGGGGTTTGCCGTGATCCCGACTATTTTCTCCATCGCCGAAGACGCGCTCTTCAGCGTGCCCAAACAACTCTCGCACGGCTCGCTGGCACTCGGAGCCACCCCCTGGCAAACCATGTGGCGCGTGATTTTGCTCACCGCCAGTCCGGGGATCTTCTCGGCGATCATGATCGGCTTCGGCCGTGCCGTTGGGGAGACCATGATCGTGCTCATGGCCACGGGCAATACGCCGGTCATGGACTTCAGCATCTTCGAGGGCATGCGTACCCTGTCAGCGAATATCGCCGTGGAGATGCCGGAATCAGAACTCGGCAGCACGCACTATCGCGTCCTGTTCCTCGCCGCGCTGGTACTGTTCATGTTCACCTTTTTCTTTAACACAATCGCAGAGCTGGTGCGTCAGCGCCTGCGCCGCAAGTACAGCAGCCTGTAGGAAAGACACATGGTACAGCCTTCAATCAAAAGCTGGTTCAAATCAGGCTCACCCTGGGTCTGGTTGAGTGCCGCCGCGGTAAGTATCAGTCTCATCATGGTATTCGGTCTTTTGATCCTGATTGCGATGCGCGGCCTGGGTTATTTCTGGCCCGCCGACGTGCTGGAGATTGAATACCGCGAGGCAGATAACCGGGTGGTGCAGATCATCGGGGAAATACAGGGTCGTGAGAAGGTAACAGCGGAACGCATTCGTAGCGGCGGCGGAACCATTCCTGAAGGCGTCAAGTCAATCGACCGTTTGCTGATCAAGATCGGTAACCGTGATATTACCGGCCTGGATTTTCGCTGGGTTGACCGCCCCAACATAATCAGTGAACAGCGTCCCCAGGACTTGCTCGCCGTTGAGCGCCATGAATGGGGTAATCTTTATGGTTACCTGATAGCCGTCAAGCAGCAGGGTAAGCTTGTGGCGGAGCAGGAAAACGCCTGGCCAGCCTTGCATGAAAGACTGGTGCGGACCAGGCAACTGTTTGCTGAGGTACGCGATATTCAAAAGGGTGTCATCGGTGCCATTAATTACCAGATCGAAGAGCTGAGAATGGAGAAACGCAGGCTTGAGCTCGACGGTGTCAAGGATCCGGCAGCCTATAAAGATATCGCAGCGCGTCGTGAGACCCTGAATAAAGAATTCCTTGTACTGCAAAAACGCCTCGATTCACTGTATCAGCAAATGCAACGGGACAGCATGGTGGTCAAGGTCGCTAATGGTCGCGAGGTGGATGTGCCCTTGTCCAAGATAGTGCGTGCCTACCGACCGAATGCCATGGGGGTATTCGACAAGAGTCTTCACTATCTGGAAAAAGCCTGGGAATTTGTCAGTGACGAGCCGCGCGAGGCAAACACCGAAGGCGGTGTCTTCCCGGCCATCTTTGGCACGGTGCTCATGGTTATTATCATGTCGATCCTGGTTACCCCGTTTGGGGTCATCGCCGCGGTTTACCTGCGCGAATATGCCAAACAGGGACCGGTGACACGCATTATTCGCATTGCCGTCAACAATCTTGCCGGGGTACCGTCGATTGTTTATGGTGTCTTTGGCCTGGGCTTCTTCGTCTATTTCCTTGGCGGCAATATTGACCAGTTGTTTTACCCCGAGGCCCTGCCGGCACCGACTTTCGGGACACCGGGCATCCTGTGGGCTTCGCTGACCCTGGCACTATTGACACTGCCGGTGGTGATCGTCGCCACTGAAGAGGGACTGGCACGGATTCCGCGCTCGATACGCGAGGGCAGCCTGGCACTGGGCGCGACCAAGGCCGAGACCCTGTGGCGCATCGTCTTGCCGATGGCCAGCCCGGCGCTTATGACCGGGATGATCCTCGCCATCGCGCGTGCCGCTGGCGAAGTGGCGCCATTAATGCTGGTTGGTGTGGTCAAGCTGGCGCCGTCGCTGCCGCTGGATATGAATGCGCCGTTTTTGCACCTTGACCGGAAATTCATGACTCTCGGATTTCACATTTACGATGTCGGTTTCCAGAGTCCGAATGTCGAGGCCGCACGACCACTGGTTTACGCGACCGCGCTGTTGCTGGTTGCGGTGATCGTGATCCTCAACCTGGCCGCGATCCGGATTCGTAATAACCTGCGCGAAAAGTACAAGGCGCTGGATTAAATGCTGGATAACACGTTAACAGGATTAAAGCATGCAGGATAAAACCACCATGACCCACGGCATCAATATAGATGCCCTGGGCCGTACAGAGACAGAGAAATGTCTGGCTGATGAACGCATCAGTATCGAAGCCAGGGATTTGAACCTGTTCTACGGGGAAACGCAGGCCTTGAAGGACATCAATATGCCTATCCCGAAAAACCGGGTCACAGCCTTTATTGGCCCGAGTGGTTGTGGCAAGTCGACCCTGTTGCGTTGCTTTAACCGTATGAACGACCTGGTAGATGGTGTGCGTATCGATGGTGAGGTCTTGCTTGAGGGCAAGGATATTTACGCCAGATCTGTGAACGTGGCTGAACTGCGCCGCCATGTCGGCATGGTATTTCAGAAGCCGAATCCGTTTCCGAAGACCATCTATGAAAATGTCGCTTATGGTCTGCGCTTGCAGGGCATCAAGAATCGCCGTGTCCTGGATGAAGCGGTAGAGAATGCTCTCAAGGGTGCCGCGCTTTGGGATGAAGCCAAGGACCGCCTGCATGACAATGCGCTGGGCCTGTCCGGAGGCCAGCAACAGCGCCTCGTGATTGCGCGTACTATTGCGATAGAGCCCGATGTATTGTTGCTTGATGAGCCGGCCTCGGCACTCGACCCGATCTCGACCCTGAAGATTGAAGAACTGATTTACGAGCTTAAAAGCCGCTACACAATCGTGATTGTTACGCATAACATGCAACAGGCGGCGCGTGTCTCGGATTATACGGCCTTCATGTATCTTGGTGAGCTGATCGAGGTTAATGATACCAAAACCCTGTTTACCAATCCGGCGAAGAAGCAGACGGAAGATTATATTACCGGCCGTTACGGTTAAAACGGAAAGAACAACCAAAGAGGCAGAGTATGGACAAGAGCGATCTCGGCAAGCACATTTCCCAACAGTTCGACACCGAACTCGAGGATGTTCGTAACCGCGTCCTGACGATGGGTGGCCTGGTGGAGCAACAACTCGGTGATGCGCTGCAGGCACTGGTGGATGGTGACACCGAACTCGGCGAGAAGGTCGTTTCCCTCGACTACATGGTGAATGAAATGGAAGTCAGCATTGATGAAGAGTGCACCCAGATCATTGCCCGTCGTCAGCCGGCAGCCAGTGACCTGCGCCTGATTATGGCGGTGATCAAAACCATTACTGATCTCGAGCGTATCGGCGATGAAGCTGAGCGATTTGCGCGTATGATGTTGCACCACAGTAATGATGAAAAATCCAGCAGTCTCACCGGCAGTATCGAAAACATGGGAGAGCAGGTGAAGAAGATGCTGCACGGTGCTCTTGATGCCTTTGCGCGCATGGACCCGGATGCAGCGACGAAGGTCTGGCACAAGGACAGCAAGATCGATACCCAGTACGAGAGCATCATCCGCCAGCTGATTACCTACATGATGGAAGACCCGCGTTCGATCCCGTGGTCACTGGATGTGATGTGGTCGGCCCGCGCCCTGGAGCGTATTGGTGATCGTTCAAGCAATATCTGCGAGTACGTGATCTACCTGGTCAAGGGCAAGGATGTGCGCCATATCAGTCCGGAGCAGTTCTGAAACGGATGGGATAGTTGCCAACATTGCTGCTTAGCGGGAGGTGAACTCGAGCAGGCGCTGGATGGGGAGCACGGCACGTTTGCGAATTTCCGCGTCGATGTGAATCTCGTTTGTTCCCGTTTCCAGTACCTCGGCGAGGTTGCGCAGATTGTTCATTGCCATCCACGGGCAATGCGCGCAGCTCTTGCAGGTGGCACCGATACCGGCATTCGGTGCCTCGATCAAGGTCTTGTGCGGGGCGGCCTGTTGCATCTTGTAAAAGATGCCGTTGTCAGTGGCGACAATAAACGTTGGGTTTGGCATCTCTGTAGCGGCCTTGATAAGGCCGGTGGTCGAGCCAACATAGTCAGCCAGGGCAATGACTGCCGTGGGTGATTCCGGGTGCACGAGCACCGCGGCCTCGGGATGTTGTGCCTTGAGTTGCTTTAATTCCTCGGCACGGAATTCCTCGTGCACGATGCAGCTGCCTTGCCAGATTTTCATCTCCGCACCGGTGAGGCTTTCGATATAATTACCGAGGTGCTTGTCAGGCCCCCAGATGATCTTCTCACCCTGCTTGAGCAAATGCTCGATCACCGCCACGGCACTCCCCGAGGTCACCATCCAGTCGGCCCGGGCCTTTACCGCGGCACTCGTGTTCGCATAGACGACCACGGTGTGGTCCGGGTATTGATCACAGAAGGCACTGAACTGCTCTGCCGGGCAATTCAGATCGAGCGAGCAGGTGGCACGCAGGTCAGGCATGAGGATGCGCTTTTCCGGGTTGAGGATCTTGGCGGTCTCGCCCATGAAACGCACGCCGGCGACAACCAGGGTGCTGGCCGGGTGCTCATTACCAAAGCGAGCCATGTCCAGTGAGTCAGATACATAGCCGCCGGTCTCCTCGGCAAGCTGCTGTAGCTCGGCATCCACATAGTAATGTGCGACCAGTACCGCATCCTGTTTTACCAGTTGCGCACGAATACGGGACGTGAGCGCCTCGCGCTCGGCAGCGTCGATCGGCGGGATCGCATAGGCGATATCGGCAGCCTCGGCGGCGGCCTTGCGTACACTATCGTGATCGACTGCGGGCATGTGAATTGTGAGAGACATAGGCTTCTCGGCTAGCGTAGGGTAGAGAGATTAAACCAGTTTGCAGGTCTGAGGATTATATACCATCAGGGGTATTCCCCGACCAGCCAGGTTTAGAGGTTCACGCGGTGTAATTTGTCGGCGAGTTGGCCCGCCGCACCGGTATCAGCTTCGCGCCAGGCCCTGTAGGCATCGCTGCCGGCTACCACAAAACCGTGGCCTTCCTCTTCCTGCATGCTGCTCATGCACTTGTTGAGCAGGGCACTGACATCCTGTGGCTCGAGCTGGGAGAGGGTGTTCAGTATATGGAGTAGCGCGGCGAGTTGCTGGGTCTCGTTCATGCCACGTTCCAGTGCCTCGACCTCGAGGGCACCATAGGCAAAGCAGTAAATGAGCGTATGCAGGCGCGGGGTCATGAAGGCGCGCAGTTCCACTGTCTGGTGGGCAGTGCGCAGGAATGGCAGCACCGCGTCGGCGCTGGCTTCGATAACGTTATTGTTATCTGTTTTACTGAAAAGCCTTTTCAGCAAGCTCGTCATCATTCAGGCGGATTTGGGTAAGCCAAGCTGCAGACCGCTGCCGGTCCAGGACATCATGCCGCCGCGCAGGTTGATGACATTGTCGCGGCCGTTTTGCATCAGCCAGGCACAGCACTGGCCGGAGCGGGCTCCGCTTCGACAAACGAGCACGACCTGTTTGTCGGCACTGATTTCCTGCAGGCGTAAAGGCAGGGTGGCCATCGGGATATGACGGGCGTTCGGAATTGCGCCCTGGGCGACTTCCCGGGCCTCGCGGACATCGATAATCTCAAGTTGCTCGGTATCTGCCTCCATCAAACTGATGAGTTCGCCGACATCTATCTCGTTGATATACATCCCTTTCCTCCAGAATTTTGCATACAGGCTTGTTATCATATATAAGTAGTCGCTAATATTCAATATCCGGGTGTTGTCCTCTGGATTAGCAAAAGGCATTCGGGTAATTGTTTAGGGGCACATTTTGTCACACAATGGTAACGAGGTGGCATACAGTCTTCTGCTAAACTGCACCTATTAACCACATAAAAAATCAGGGAGCGGAAATGGCCAGATTATTTTCTGATGAATGGATGAAATCATTCGCCAAGCAATGGAACGCCGACAGTGAAATGATTAAGAACCTGTCCGAGGCGGGTTTCAGTTCCACTATCGGTTTTGGCTGTAGTGGCGATACACAACCGGTCGGTGTTGTTGAGGTCCGCGATGGCGAGGTGATCTATGCCGGTGAATTCAATGGCCAGGCACTCGACTGGGACATGCGTGCCGATGTGGAAGCCTGGAAGGAGTGGCTGACGGAGGGTTTCGGTTTCGACAAACTGGGTGTTTCCATTGCCACCGGCAGATTGAGCTTCGTTGAAGGCGACTATCGGCAGATGATTCGTCATCCGAATATGGCCAAGCCGTTTCTGCGGCACTTTGAACTGATGGGCAACTTGAAAACGGAATTTGCCCGCTAATCCCGTTACCGGATCTTATTGAATGCCCCTGAATTTTAGCCAGCGCCCCGGTTGCCGCGAGCGTGACTTGCAGCGCCGCCTTGATAACCCCTTATACCCGGAGAGCATGCAGCACGTTGATGCCGGTATGCTGGAGGCCGCCCGGCACGAGGATGCGGAAGAGGCCACGGCATTTGCCGAGGCCTTTCGTGGCTTGTTCGAGAAGGCCGCGAGCCTCGATGCCAACGTGCAAAGCGATGTCATCCTCGAACTGAAACAAACCGCGGATCAACTCTATGAGCAGGCGGCAGGACTGGCCGGGGATAACCACCAGGCACAGGCATCCTTGCGCAGGCTTATTGATGTTCTCATGCGCGCCGTGCGTACCGGCGCGGGGAATGACCCGCAGGCCCTGTCTGAAATTGAACAGGAAACCGAGGCGCGCCAGTTGCACATGACCATGCTCGAGACCCCACTGATTGTCGACTTGTTGCGCCCGGATTCGCCGGTCAACGCGGACAGCCTGGTGCCGGCATTGCTCAGTAGCGAGGCCGACGAACTTGGCCGGGCGTTGCAACTGTTTGATAGCGAACAGATCCTGCTCCTGCATGCCAATGCCCAGGCCGTGCTCGAAGCCTGTCGCGAACATGGCTATGAACTTCCCGAGGCCTGGCGACGCCTGCAACAGATTGCCGATGCAGTCGTTGTCATGTAACGGCAATATTGCTGCCCAGCTGCTATACTCGCGCTCCCCTAAGGCATACTGAACAACGCATCTGTGTTTACTGAACCGAATTTAATCTGGTGGTATATCGGCCTGGCGCTGGTTGTCGGGCTGAGCCTGGTGATATTGGTGACGCGCTATTTTCGCCGCAGCCGGCATAGCCGGCAGGTTAATAAGCTGATCCATGATTTATCCCGCGCCCAATACCGTAACGTGCTTGTCCCGGACGTTGTTGATGGCGAGATCTGGATAGATTGTTTATTGCTGACAGACGGCGGCCTGGTGGTGCTTGATATCCGTGATTACACCGGTAACCTGTTTGGCGGTGAGTCGATCAATGAATGGACCCAGTTGATTGGCGTGAAGGCCCATAAATTCAGTAACCCGCTACTGGAGTTACCCGCCCGCATTCATGCCGTGCAGGCCCTGATCGGCGGGATCCCGGTTACCGGCCAGGTGGTGTTTACCCGTCGTGGCCAGTTTCCGAAGGGGGTCCCCGAGGGTGTCTGTATGATCGATGAAGTCCATGAACGGCTTGGCGGTTTTCTACGTCCGGCCTTACCCGATGAGAAGCTCGACGAGGCCTGGGCGAAACTCAAGGCGGTACTATAATAGCCGACAGGCGACGGCGTCCCTGACTTGTCTCGCCCTGTCAGGCTGTACCGGCGGGTTTTGAAACGGTACGGTTACGTAATCATGATTACCGGGGTATCTTTGAGTTATGCCACAAACTGCCAGCTTATCTCCTGCCGCCCTTCAACGTCTCTCCAGCCTGTTGTCATGTTCGACGGCACCGTTTCGTGAACAGCATGTTATCCGTGAAGTCGAGTTGCAATTGACGGCGGCGAAGATCCCCTGGTTTGTAGATGAACACGGTAATCGTGTGGTCGGTGTCGGTTCGGCACGGGCATATCATGCTTTGCTCAGGCAACGCCGTGACGAACCGCTGCGGTTCTTTATCGCGCACATGGATCACCCCGGTTTTCACGGCGTGCAGTGGCTATCAGAACGCCGTCTGGCCGTACGCTGGTATGGGGGGTCGCCAGTGCGCCACCTGGCTGGTAGCCGGGTCTGGCTGGCCACGGCAGAGGCCGATCTGGGTCAGGGCCGTCTTGGCAAGGTCGTGCTCAACGCCGGTGGTTACGGCATCGCCACGGCCGAGGTGACGTTGGATAAAGACACTGCTGTCCAGCCACGGCCGGCCGCTGAAAAACTCTATGGGGGCCTGGCGTTTCGGGCACCATTATGGAAGCAGGGCCAGCGCCTCTACTCGCGGGCAGCCGATGACCTGGTTGGCGTTTTTGCGATCCTCGAAACCGCGCGTAGCCTGCAGGCCCGGCGTCGTCGTGGTGAGGAGGTGCCGTTTATCGGGCTGTTGACCCGCGGTGAGGAAGTCGGTTTTGTCGGTGCGGTGAAGCACTTCGTGTCCGGTCACCTGGACAAGGCCAGGCGGCCACTTATGGTCGTGAGCCTCGAGGCCTCTCGTACCCTGCCGGGAGCGGTTATCGGCAAGGGGCCTGTGGTGCGGCTTGGCGACCGACGGACTGTGTTCGATGCCGGCGGCTTGCAGGTATTATCGCAACTGGCCGAGCGCCTGTTGCCGGGGGCGCATCAGCGCCGGATTATGGATGGTGGCGCCTGTGAGGCCACGGCCGCAACGGCCTGGGGCTTGCCGGCAATTGGCATTTCCATCCCCCTCGGTAACTACCACAATGAAGGCTATGAGGGCGGACCGGATTGTGCCAGGCCTCGCGGGCCGGCACCCGAGTTTGTGCACCTTGCTGATATCGCAGGAGAACTAAAATTGTGCAAGGGCCTGATGAGAAAGAAACTGCCCTGGGCCGATTCCTGGCAGACAACCCGGCAGCGGCTGGAGAAAAACGCCCGCAGCTACAAAAGATTGATGAACACGGATGGATGACCGCCAAGGTTTTGCAGGATTGACGTGATTCACTTATCAATCCGCAATCTCTTGCTACACTTTGCCCCATGTCATTATTCATCTCCCTGCTGGAACAGCTTGCCGATGGTCGTTTTCACTCTGGTGAGGCGTTGGGGCAGCAACTCGGCGTCAGTCGCAGTGCCATCTGGAAAACCCTGCAGCAATGCGAGGCACTGGGTCTGGAGATCCATGCCGTGCAGGGCAAGGGTTATCGCCTGGCGACAGCGCTGGAGCTGTTAAGGGCAGACAAGATCCTTGCCGCGCTGCCGGCAGCGATGAATGGTATCCCGCTGCAGCTGGATGTGCGGCGGGAACTGGCCTCAACCAACGCCTGCCTGATGGAACAGGCCGACTGGCACGCCAAGGTCTGCCTTGCCGAGTACCAGCAAGCCGGGCGGGGGCGACGCGGTCGGCAATGGGTGTCGCCATTTGGGGCGAACCTCTATTTGTCCCTCGGCTGGCGATTCCTGCTGGATGCGGCGGCGCTGTCCGGCTTGAGTCTGACGGCGGGCGTTGCCATCATGCGAGCCCTGGAAACCCTGAAAATACGTGGCGTTGGTCTGAAATGGCCCAATGACATCGTCCATGACGGGCGAAAACTCGGCGGCATCCTGATCGAGATGCGCAGCGAGGCCGGTGGCCCCAGCCAGGTAGTGATCGGTGTCGGTCTGAACGTCAATATGCCGGCTTCCGCTGTCGCGGCAGTTGACCAGCCCTGTTCAGACTTGCAGCAATGCACCCAGGAGAAAATCTCGAGAAATACGCTCGCGGCAGCGGTACTCGCTGAACTGGTCCAGGCCTGCCAGGTCTGTGAGCAGGGGGCGATTACGGCTTATCTTGAAGACTGGCAGCGTTATGATATTCATGCGGGCAAGAAAGTGAGCCTGCTATTACCGGACGAGCGTCGCATCAGTGGTCTTTCTCGGGGTATAGACTCGCAGGGTGCCTTGTTAGTGGAACGGGACGGCAAGGTGCAGCGCTTCAGCTGTGGAGAAGTCAGTTTACGTGGCCAATAGTGACCGGGGAAAACAAGGGTATGGTTCTGTTACTCGACATCGGCAATAGTTTTATCAAGTGGTGCTGGCTTGATGACGGGCGGCTTTGTGACGCCGGTGAAGTGCTGCATGCCGACACCGAGCTGGCCAGCGTACTGGATGAGACATGGCAGGAGCTTTCACCGCCGGCAGCAGTGTGGGTGAGCAATGTCGCCGGCGATGAACTGGCCGTGGCTCTCGAGCAATGGCTACAGCGGGCCTGGGGGGTACTGCCGCAGTACGCCTCAAGTCGTGCGGCCCGGGGCGAGGTCCGGAACGCCTACAATGAGCCTGCACGCCTGGGCGTGGATCGCTGGCTGGCCCTGCTGGCGGCTTACGAAATAAGCAAGCAGGCGGTGTGTATTATCGACTGCGGCACGGCGATAACAGTCGATGTCATGGCCAGCTCCGGCCAGCACCTTGGGGGCCTGATTGTGCCGGGTCTGGGCATGATGCGTGACAGCCTGTATGCCGGCACCCATGGCATGCAGGACGCCGTACCAGCATCGCCGGTGGGTGGCCTGTTGGCCTGTGATACTGCCGGCGCGGTAGAGGGCGGTACGCTCTACTCAGCCATCGCCTTTATTGAGCGTGTCTGCACGGATATGGAAAAGGCACTGGATGAACCGATGACCTGTTTACTGACCGGCGGTGATGCCACTGATATCCTGCCGTTGCTGACAATCGAGATCCAACATGAACCCTTGTTGGTATTGCAGGGGCTGGCCCTGCTTGCGGAGGCCTCATGAAATACCTGGTTGCTGGCCTGTTGTTGTTGAATGTCATGATGTTTGTCTGGCTGAAAAACCAGCCGCAAACCGGTGATGTACTCCAGCCCGGGCCGGTCAGTGGCAAACAGCTGCAATTGCTCACTGAAGTGCCGGTAGTTGCAGCGGCCGAAACTGTCCCTGCCCCTGAGGTACCTATAGTTACAGGGCCCACGGTCACGTTTACCGGGATGGCCTGCTATACCCTGGGGGCCTTTGCCAGTGAGACCGGCGCCCGGGAGGCCGATGAAACCCTCGGCAGCCTGGGGCTGGTCACGCGGCAGCGCGAAGGCCTGCGTCGCGAATTGACCGGCCACTGGGTATATATCCCGCCGTTGCCAAGTTGGGCCGAGGCGAAAAAGGTCACGGCAATACTCAAGGCGCGTGGCATCAAGGACTTCCAGATCGTGCCAACCGGCCCGAAAAAAAATGCGATTTCGCTGGGGTTTTTTCGTAGCCGTGACTCAGCCGAGCAACATTTTTCCCGTATCAGCGCCCTGGGTTTGAATCCGGCCAAAGAGGAAAGTTATCGTGAAAACAGCGGGTTGTGGCTGGATTTCAGCAGCCCGCACCGACCGCCCTTGCCCGGGTCTATTGTTGATGCCCTGCAGCAGCAGTATGGTGACATCGCCCTGCATGAACGGGATTGTTCTTAAAAATACGGTGGTATCCGGGCGAGGTTTTCATTAGAATGCCGGCCTTGCCAAGCCAGTACGGTAAGGCCGGAGTAGCTCAGTTGGTAGAGCAGCGCACTTGTAATGCGAAGGTCGAGGGTTCGACTCCTTTCTCCGGCACCAATTCCGGGCGTGCCGCTGCACCGCAGCGGCACCGTTCCGACGCTGTGTCAGTCCTGATGCGGCTTTCAGCATAAACGCGATTGACAGCGTCCCGATTCTCAAGCAGAATAGGCGGCTTATTTTTGGAGGGGTTCCCGAGTGGCCAAAGGGATCAGATTGTAAATCTGACGGCTCCGCCTTCGGTGGTTCGAATCCACCCCCCTCCACCATATATAAGGTTAGCGCAACGGAGTGCGATTACCAGTGAGACGTGGTGGGTTTGCAGGACGTAGAACAGC
>NZ_JAVVES010000018.1:0-45825 GCF_032250955.1 Sulfuriflexus sp.
TTCACCTTGGCGGACTGGATCTTTATCCTGATGGTGTTATACGGTAAATCTTACCCACCACATCTGGGGAAGAGCCAGAAAAACAAAGACCCCGGTGGCAAACAGGATCAGAAGCTCGAGGGCGTCGGTCAACGCCGTGTCTTCAATATGCAGACGTATGATGACAGGTACCAGTGACAGCAATATGAACGCGGGCGCGGATCGCGCACTCATCGCATACATCATGATACTAGCCGCACCGATGCCGCCGACAACCACGACAAGGAAGCTCTGATAAAGAAGAGACCCTGATGGAAAGGCAAACAATGCCAGTGAGCCCCAGGCCAAGCCGGATAGCGCGGCCCCCAGATCAAAAAGATTGAGCCACTGCGGCCCGACTTTAGTGGGGGGCCGGACACGATACATCATAATCTGTGTATAGCGCAGCAAGGTGAGCAGCAGGAGGCTCACGCACCAGAGCAGCAACCAGGTGGTGTTGCTATTACTAAAAAGAAAATAAGTAACAATCAGTGCGCAGAGTACTGTTCCCAACAAGCCTAATGGTGCCTGGGAAGTGAGTATTCGCACCTGCTCGGCACGTAATGCATCACGCTCTGCTACTGATGCTGTCTGTTCGGCAACAGACTCAAGTTTTAGCTTGTTATTACCTGTCACCTGCTCCTACCTGTTATGCACCACCAGCATAGTCCGGGGTGTTTTTTATTTTTGGCGTTTGCGTGCAGCGATTCGTAAGCGCAGGGCATTCAGCTTGATAAAACCCTCTGCATCCTGCTGATTATAGGTTCCGGCATCATCTTCAAAGGTTGCAATATTTTCATCAAACAGGCTGTCACTTTCTGACTTGCGGCCAACCACGATCACATTGCCCTTGTAGAGCTTGAGCCGAACGCTACCATTTACATACTGCTGGGACAGGTCAATCATCTGCTGCAACATTTCCCGTTCCGGACTCCACCAGAAACCGTTATAGACAATAGTGGCGTAACGCGGCATCAGTTCATCCTTCAGGTGTGCCGCTTCCCTGTCCAGGGTAATGGATTCGATCGCGCGGTGCGCCTTGAGCATAATGGTGCCCGCCGGGGTCTCATAACAACCACGTGACTTCATTCCGACGAAGCGGTTCTCGACGAGGTCATCGCGACCGATGCCATTCTCACCACCGATTTTGTTGAGGGCCTCCATGACCCGGGCTGGTGACAGGGTCTGACCGTCGATACTGACGATATCGCCCTGTTCGTAACCAAGCTCAATGTAAGTTGGTTTATCCGGTGCTGTTTCCGGCGAGACCGTCCAGCGCCACATGCTCTCTTCCGGTTCGGCCCACGGGTCTTCGAGAATGCCACCCTCATAGGAAATATGCAGCAGGTTGGCATCCATTGAGTAAGGTGATTTCTTGCCCTGCTTCATTTCTACCGGGATACCATGCTCCTCGGCATAGGCCATCAACTTTTCACGCGAGTTCAGATCCCACTCGCGCCAGGGGGCGATCACTTCCACCCCGGGCTTCAGGGCATAGGCACCGAGTTCGAAACGTACCTGATCGTTGCCCTTGCCGGTCGCGCCGTGTGAAATCGCATCGGCACCGGTTTTATTCGCAATCTCTATCAGGCGCTTGGCAATCAGCGGTCGGGCAATCGAGGTACCCAGCAGGTATTCACCTTCGTAAATGGCATTGGCCCGCATCATCGGGAAGACGAAGTCACGGGCAAATTCTTCGCGCAGGTCTTCGATGTAAATTTCCTTGATACCCATTGCCTGGGCCTTGGCTCGCGCCGGCTCGACCTCCTCGCCCTGCCCGATATCGGCAGTAAAGGTGACCACCTCGCAGTCATAGACATCTTCCAGCCACTTCAGGATCACCGAGGTATCCAGACCACCCGAGTATGCGAGGACCACTTTATTTACGTTGCGCTTTGCCATATTTATTTCCCGAACGTTCAACTCATGACGGCCAGTGACCGTCATGAAAATGACTGTAAATGAATAAGATAGCCTGGAATTATACCTGAGAGAGCCCGGGCTTGTCGCCGCTGTCAGCTTACTTCTGCAGCTTCACTTCGACACGACGGTTGGCAGCCCGTCCCGCCG
This sequence comes from Sulfuriflexus sp., assembly GCF_032250955.1. Lineage (NCBI taxonomy): Bacteria > Pseudomonadati > Pseudomonadota > Gammaproteobacteria > Chromatiales > Granulosicoccaceae > Sulfuriflexus > Sulfuriflexus sp. The sequence continues at coordinate 2,089 of NZ_JAVVES010000018.1, forward strand.
CACTCCGATTGGATTTAAGCGGCTTGTGTTCGCCATAATAATCAAATTTGATCATTTCAGCCGGAACCTTACGACCAAGCAAGTATTCACGCACCGCCACCGCCCGTTGCCGGGAGAGTGCATAATTATCCCCGCGGGTCCCCACATTATCACTGTACCCCTGGATCTCGACCTGCTTGATATCCGGGTCGCTGACGACAAAGGCGGCAATCGCATCAAGACGGTATTTTGCCTGCTTGTCGAGAAGCGTATCGCCGATACCAAACAAGATCCGGCTATCACTGGCTGACGCGTAGTCCACCGGGATCAAACTGGCCATACAGCGACGAAAATCTGCCAGCCCATCCCGGAATTTCATTGACGACAGCACCACCTCAATACCGTCGGCACCACTATGGTAATACAAGGCAGGCCGCATGCCCTGTTCCAGCGAGGCGAGGATACGCTTCACCTGCTTACGACTAAAACGGAACGGGTCACGTCCACCGCGGTAGGCTACTGCACCGAGGTTCTGCTCCGCCAGGCCATGCTGCCAGGCCGCCGGGCGAGCCCTTAAGCGGGCCTTGCCATCACGTGGACCACCCTGGTCAACATTCACACTCAGGTACATCTGCCGGCCGGCATATCTGACAAATTCGGCACTGCCATAGAAGCCTATCTCGTGACTGAGCCGACAGACCAGTGGCGAACCCTGGGCCTGCCAGCTGGCCTGGTGCAGGGGCGCCTCATAATGCAGGGTATTGGCCATGGCAGCACTGGAGAGGAACCCCGCGCTGATGAAAAATACGATACGAATCAATAAGCTGGACAAAACACCGCTCCGTTCCCGCATAACAAGCAAGCTATAGGCTATATAGCGGTAATCGCGAGCGGATCTTTAGGCCGGATCCTGAAGATAATCGATCAATACGCCCGTGGTCTGGCGCAGGCGCAAACTCATCAGCCGGGCGATGGCCTTGTACAGTTTCAGGGCCACTAACGGGTTTGTCTCGCCAAGACGTTCAAACTGGAGACGGGTGAACATGACGAGTTCGGAATCGACTGCGCTAATGGCGGTGGCGGAATAGGGAAAGCCGTCGATAAGCGACATCTCACCCATGCTCTTACCGGCACGGATTGTTGCCACTTGCTTGTTTTCTTTGAGGATATTGACACGACCGGCGACCAGCAGGCACATGAAGTGGCTTTTTTCACCTTCCTTGAAAATGACTGTCCCGTTCGTGGCCTTATAGGCGCGGCAATACTGGGCAAGTTTCTCGATCTCGGCACGTTCGAAGCCTTGCAGCAGGGAGATGTTTTCCAGCATCTGGCACAAACGAGCATCATCAACAGCCTGTTGCTCAAGATTTTTCAGACCGTCAGACATCCCACTTCCTCACGGTTAGCGGCTTGCCCGCGCAGAGGCGGGCAGACTGATTACTTCTTTTTGCTGCGACGCAAACGTGACAGCAGGCGCCGGGCCATTTCACCAAACATTTCTGTCTGTGTCGGGTGCGGGTGGATGGCGTTCGCGACCTGCTCCAGCGTCATCCGGCCAGAGACCATCATCACACCCTCACCAATCAGGGTATCGGCATGGTCGGCCAGATAATGAACCCCGATCACACGCTGGCTCGCCTTGTCGGCGACGATCTTGAGCATGCCGTGGGTCTCGTTGGTGATCATGGCCTTGGCATCGATACTCATCGGCATTTTCACCTCAACGGCATCGATCCCACTGGCCTTGGCCTGCTCGACCGACAGCCCCACAAAGGCGGCTTGCGGACGTGAAAAGATCACCCCGGAGTCCATATCCTGATCGTACTGCATGTCCTCACCGAGGATGGTCATGGCCGCGACGCGACCCTGCTGACCGGCAGTGTGCGCCAGCATCAGGCCACCGATGACATCGCCGACGGCAAAGATGTGCGGCACGCTGGTGCGGCAACGTGAATCGGCCTTGATAACACCGTTTTCAACGGCCACACCCGCCTTGTCGAGTTGCAGCGGCTCGAGCAGTGGGCGCTTGCCGGTGGCCATGATGACGTAATCAACCGTCTGCGTGCGGGACTTGCCATCGCTATCCTTGTAAGCCAGCTTCACCGCGCCCGGCTTGCCCTTGATGGAGCCAAGACCGGTAGATGTCAGGATGGTCAGGTTCGGGTCATCGTTCAGCACGGCAGTCAGGTTTTTCGCGATCTCCGGCTCAACCTCGGCGAGGATGCGTTCCTGGGCCTCGAACAGGGTGACCTTGGTTCCGAAATCCTGGAATATCTGCGCCATCTCAACGCCGATGGCGCCGCCACCGACAACGGCGAGTTTCTTCGGCACGCCCTCCAGACCCCAGACAGTATCCGAAGTCAGCACGCTGCCGTTTTCAACCCCTTCCGCGGCGCCCGGGATCGGCGGTACGAATGGTGGTGCGCCGGTAGCAATCACGGCGCAGCCAAAGCTGAGGTGTTTACCTTCAGAGGCATCACCGAGTGGCGCGCGCGCGTGCGGATTGTCGTTGTTGGCACTCGTGTCGACGAAGACGCGGTGGTCACTTTCAAAAAAGGCATACCCCTGGATGACATCGACCTTGACGCCCTTGTCGGTCTTCAACGCCATCTCGCCACGGGTCTCAAGGACGTGGCGACGGGTCTTCTCCAGGGCCGCCCAGTCGAGCCTGGCCTTGTTAGTGCCGGTGACACCAAGGTGCTCATCGTGGGCACGGTCGCGGATGCGATCAGCGGCGGCGCGCCAGGCCTTGGACGGGATACAGCCACGCCACAGGCACTCGCCGCCCGGGAACGCCGCGTCGTTGATCATGGCAACCTTGATGCCATGGCCAGCGAGGTCACGGGCACAGTCTTCACCGCCCGGGCCGCCGCCGATAACGACGACATCATAGTCCCACTCACCTTCCGGGATGGCCGGGCCGGATGGCCCCATCCACTCTTCCGGGTTCTCGATCGCGTTCTTCAGGGTATTCAGGTACAGACCGACCTCGGCGCCGTTGACGACGCGGTGGTCAGCGGTAATGGTCAGTGGCATGCCCTCCGGACCGGCAGCCGAGATCGCGAGGATCGCCGCCGTGCCCGGTGTCGGGATGGCATCAAAGTAACTGACCCCCATCATCCCCATGTTCGAGACCATGAAGGTCGGGTTGGCGTATTCTTCGGGGGCGAGACGACGCTTGCGGGCGCGTTCAACCAAATCGCCCCAGCTCTCGTTCAGTTCTTCGAGGCTACGTGATTCGCAATGGCGCAACACCGGCACCACGAGGCCACCACCATCGGCAGACACGGCCATGCCGATATCAATATTGCTGCGCTCGACGATCCTGTCAACCGGCTGGTAGGCCCAGTTCATGCTGGGGTGTTTTTCCATTGCCACGGCACAGGCCTTGGCGATAGCCACGGTCACCGACACACCCTGTGCCTTGGCGGCCTTGATAATCGCGCCCGGTTTGGCGTTAATGGCAACGTGGAAGGTCGGCATGGTCAACGAGGCAGTCATGGAATGGCTGACCGCCTTTTCCATTGCCGTCATGTTACGACCATGACCTGGCACCTGGATCTCCGGCATGACGTGCGCCGGGATCTGCGCGCCGATCTCGGTCGGACGCTCGATGGGTTGCGCGGAGCGAACATCATTGGCGGTGATGACACCATCCGGACCGCTGCCGTGCAGGGTATTCAGATTCACATGTAACGAGGCAGCCAGCTTGCGCGCGAATGGCGTGGCGTAGCTGTTATCCGGGCGCGCGGCCGGTGTTACGTCATCGCTGATAACCGGCATGGGCGCCGTCGTCTTTTTGACCGCGGCTCCCCGGCCAGCGGCTTCAGTGCTCGCCGCAGCGGGTGCACCGCCCGCGCCGGCGTGCTCAGCTTCAACGACCTGATCAGCCTTGTCGACGAGGTAGGCTAGCGGCTCACCCACGGCAATCGTGCTCTCCACAGCCGTAATCGGTCCAGACAGGAAGCCCTCGCGGAAAACTTCCACATCCATCACGGCCTTGTCGGTCTCAATCGTGGCGACAATATCGCCGCGCTCGATCTTGTCACCGATGGCCTTTTCCCAACTTACCACCAGACCTTCGGTCATGGTGTCAGAAAGCTGTGGCATCTTGATGGTGTGCGTGACCCCGTCGGGCACACCGATATCCGCGGCGACCTCGATCTCCGGCTTGCCCTCGCTACCGGCACTGACACTGTCTTCCGGCGTCTCGGCATCGGCACCCTGAACCTCGGCCTCGGTTGCGACCAGAAAGGCTATCGCATCACCGACGGCAACCGTGTCACCGACGGCAGCCTGTGGCCCGGACAGATAGCCTTCACGGAATATTTCCACATCCATGATGGCCTTATCGGTCTCCACCGTTGCAACAATGTCGCCGCGCGACACCTTGTCGCCAATGTTCTTTTCCCAACTCACCACTACGCCTTCGGTCATTGTGTCCGAAAGCTGCGGCATCTTGATCATGTAGGATTCAGCCATAGTCTTGTCGTTATATCTGGTTATGCCGGGCAGGTCGATTGATGACCGGCCCGGTGGGGTTCAGAAATGGTGGTTGTTGCCTTGCAGCGGTTATTTATCAGCGAGGCCGAACATCTTCAGCACGCCATTAACCACATCCTGTGCATTCGGGATCGCCATTTTTTCCAGGGTGTGGTTGAACGGGATGGGCACGTTTTTCGCCGAGATTCGTACCGGTGGCGCATCCAGCTCAAAGAAACATTCTTCGTTAATGATCGCCATCACTTCGGAACCCACACCGACAGCCGGCTCGGCTTCTTCAACTATCACAGCCCGGTGTGTCTTGCTCACTGATGCCTTGATGCCCTCACGATCCAGTGGCGACAGCGAAAACAGATCGATCACTTCACAATTAATACCGTGCTTGCTGGCCAGCGTCTCCGCAGCCTGCATGCACCAGTGAACGGAAATGTTGTAACCGAAGAGGGTGACGTCGGCACCTTCACGCGCCACTTCAGACCCTTCCAGCGGCAGGAAGTATTCCTCATCCGGCACTTCGCCCTTCATGTTGTACATGAGTTCGTGTTCATTAATGAACACCGGGTCATTGCAGCGCACTGCGGACTTCAGCAGACCATAGGCCTGGCGCGGATTGGACGGCGTGACCACACGCAGACCGGCAATGCCCATAAAGACCTTTTCCATGCGTGCCGAGTGCTGGGCACCCAGCTGATGCGCGGTACCACCTGGTGAACGAATCACGACGGGGGCCTCCAACTGACCACCGGACATGTAACGTACCTTGGCCGCCGTGTTGAAAATCTGGTCCATCGCCAGCCAGGCAAAGTTTACCGACATGATTTCAATAATCGGCCGCACACCGAGGAAGGAGGCACCGATGCCCAGACCGGTATAGCCACCTTCTGAAATCGGGGTGTCAATCACACGTTCCGGACCGTACTTGTCATACAAACCACTTGTGGCCTTGTAGGTACCACCGGCGACACCAATATCTTCGCCCATGCAGATCACCAGTGGGTCACTCGTCATTTCTTCGTCGTGGGCGCGGCGCAAAGCTTCCCAATACATAATCTCAGCCATTACTTGGCACCTCCATGAACCCAGGGGTCATTCTCGGCAAGCACGTACTTGTCCAGCAGCTCGGCGGACGGTTCCGGGGATTCTTCAGCAAACTTGATCACGTCCGTCTCGATCTCTTCAAGGATTTCGGTATCCATTGCACTGTATTCATCCAGGCTGATTTCGCCAGCCTCGATCAGACGGTCGCGCAGGATAATGATCGGGTCACGCTTGCCCCACATGCGCTCTTCTTCCTTGGCACGGTAGGCATTCGAATCAGACATGGAGTGACCGCGGTAACGGTAGGTCATCAGCTCGAGGAAATACGGCCCCTTGCCACTGCGCACATGCTCGACAGCAAGCTGCGCGGCCTCGTAGACCTTATCAATGTCCTGACCATCGACCTGCGCCGACGGGATATCATAACCACTGACGCGCTTGTACTGGTCAATCACGGCCGTCGAGCGATCGATACGGGTACCGATACCATACAGGTTGTTTTCACACACGTAGAGTGTCGGCAGATCCCAGAGCTTGGCCATATTCAGGCTTTCATGGAACACGCCCTGGTTATTGGCCGCATCACCGAGGAAGCAGATGCTGATCTCGTCACCACCCTTCATCTTGATGCCCTTGGCGATACCAGCCGCCAGCGGGAAGGGGCCACCAACCAGCGCGTAACCACCCATAAAGCGGTGATCGACACCGAAGATATGCATGGAGCCACCGAGGCCCTTGCAGACACCGGTTTCCCTGGCAAACAGCTCGGCCATGATCTCTTTCGCCGGCACGCCGCACTTGAGGGCATGCACATGATCACGGTAACTGGTGATGACATAGTCATGACCGGGCCTGGCGGCTTCCAGCACCCCGAAGGCACAGGCCTCTTCACCGGGATACAAATGGAGGAATCCACCGATCTTGCGTTCAACATAGGCTTCGTAACAACGTTCTTCGAAGCGGCGAGCGAAAAGCATTTCGCGTAAAACTCGTTTCTTGTCAGCGGCTTTCATTCGGATCCTTTACTACCCGTTAACAAATAGGCGCGCTATGATCGACGTTTTAGACCTCAAGGTCAAGGAATTCACTTGCGTTAAAGGCGGCTAATGATATGAAAATCAAGATAAAACAACATGTAAGCACACTCACAAAGTCAGATCTGGAGACCTGCCAGCACCTCGTCATGGTCCTTCCGCAAGCCGTTCGGGACGAAAAATGGCCGACCGTGGCCTGGCGCGATGTCTTCAAGTCGCGTCTGAGCCGGGATCCGGCCGAATCGGCCGTACTTGAATGTGACCTGCCGAATGCCGCCCATACCCACGTCAGCTTTGGCTGTGTGAAAGAGGATATCAGCCCGTTCGCCCTGCTCAGCCTGGCGCGCCAGCTGGTAGCCCCCCAGCTGGCCCAGAACCCGGCCAGTATCAGCCTGTGCATGCCCGGCCTGCCGGCGAAGCTGGCCAGTCGCGTCTCCGAGGCCCTGCTTGCCGCCCTGCTCGCCGCCAACGAGGCCATGCCCAGCATGAAGTCAAAGCCGGCCCCGACCAGCCGGCTCAAGACCATTCTTATATATAACCAGAAAAAGCCGCTCGACACGCGCCGCGTCGAGGCCAGTGCGGCCGGCAATAACCTGGCCCGCTACCTCACCAGTCTGCCGCCCAATGAACTGACCCCGGCGCTTTATAAAAAACGCGTCGCCGGGTTGGCCCGGCAGCATGGCTGGAAAATGCAATTCCATAACATGGCTGCGCTGCGCAAGAAAAAGGCCGGCGCGTTTGTCGCCGTCGCCCAGGGCAGTCCCGAGGACGATGCCGGTATCGTGCACCTGCGTTATGAACCGAAGAAAAAATCCACAAAGCCGGCCTGTGCACTGGTTGGCAAGGGGATCTGTTTTGATACCGGCGGCATGAACCTGAAACCGGCGCGTTACATGCACGGCATGCACGAGGACATGGAAGGCAGTGCCGTGGCCCTCGGCAGCTTTCTCGCCCTGAGCGAGCTCAAGGTCGACTTCCCCGTCGACTGCTGGCTGGCCCTGGCACAGAATCATATTGGTCCGAAGGCCTACAAACAGAATGATGTGGTGACTGCCGGCAACGGCACAACCATCGAGATCATACACACCGATGCCGAGGGGCGCATGGTACTCGCCGATACCCTGACCTTTGCGGCCAGAAAAAAGCCCCGGCTAATCATCGACTATGCGACGCTCACCGGTTCCTGCGTCGCCGCGCTGGGCACCTGTTACAGCGGCGCCTTTACCAACCGCGACGGCTTGCACCAGCACATCATCGCGGCCGGCCACGAGAGTGGTGAACGTGTCTGGCCCTTCCCGATCGACGAAGACTATGACAAGGCACTGGAGAGTCAGATTGCCGATGTCAAACAGTGCACCCTCGATGGCGAGGCTGATCACATCCTCGCGAGTCGTTTCCTGCAACGTTTTGTTGATGATGTGCCGTGGCTACATGTTGACCTCTCCGCCGGCAACAACAAGGGCGGTCTCGCACACATACCGACTGATATTACCGGCTTTGGCGTGCGTTTTACCCTCGAGCTGTTATTATCTCGCCAGGCACAGGACGACCTGTAACCGAATAATAAAGGCGCCCGGCTTTCTCCGTTTAGCCGGGCCATGATAGAGTAGTTTGATTATGGCTAAACCATCCCGAAAACAACGCAAGAAATCCACCGCCCGGCAGGACACTGGCCCAACCATGGCCGAGCAGGCTGACCGCCACGTCTATTACCAGGAGTCAGTGCAAAACGCCGAAACCGAAATCGACTTTGTCGACGAGACTTTCGAGAAAATTCGCGGCCGCAAGATGAGCCTGTTGCGCGAAGATTTCTCCGGCACCTCGCAGGTCTGTTGCGAGTGGGTACGCCGTCGCCCGGATAACCGCGCCATTGGCGTAGACCTCGACCCGGAGGTGCTGCAATGGGGCCGTGAACACAACCTCTCGCAGCTCAATGCAGACCAGCTGTCTCGCGTTACCCTGCTGGAAGACAATGTGCTGACCGTCACCACCGAGCCCATGGATACGGTACTGGCCATGAACTTCAGCTACTGGTGCTTCAAGGATCGTGACACCTTGCGCAGTTACTTCAAACGCATTCACGAAGTCCTGAAAGATGATGGCGTCTTCTTCCTCGACTGCTTCGGTGGGTATGAGGCCTTCCGCCTGCTGGAAGAAAGCACCGAGCACGACAACTTCACCTATACCTGGGATCAGTCCGAGTACAACCCCATTAATGGTGACTATGTTTGCCATATTCATTTCGAGTTCCCTGATGGTTCAAAACTGAAGGAGGCCTTCACCTACGAATGGCGCCTGTGGACCATGCCGGAACTCCATGAGCTGCTCAAGGAAGCCGGTTTCGTCAATGTCCAGACCTATTGGGAAGGCGAGGATGAAGATGGCGAGGGTGACGGCAACTATGAGCCGACCGATGTCGGTGACGCCGACGCCGGCTGGGTCTGTTATATCGTCGCCGAGAAATAATGCCCCGACAGCCCGGCGCAACTAACCGGGCTGTGCCGGTGATCCCGTCAAGCCGTTAATCATCTTCAAGAAACTGTTACGGCTTATTGCAGATGGTCAGCGAACCTTCGGCACAGGTAACACCATCCGTCCAGATCGTCTTGTGCAGGTTGGCACCTTGCAGGTTCGCGCCATCAAGCTTTGCCCCCATCAGGTTGGCAAATGACAGGTTCACGTTTTGCAGGTTGGTATTGCGCAGGTCCGCATTATGCAGGTTCGCCCCGAGCAGACTGACCTGGCCGAGATCCGCATTCGCCAGTTTAGCCTCGCTCATATTTGCAAAGTCAGCAATCGCATTCGCCAGCATAGCCGACTGCAGGTCTGCACCGCTCAGATTGGCATTACGCAAAATCGCGCCACTCAGGTCTACCGCACTTAGCTGGCGCCCCGGTAACATGCAATTCTGCCAATTAACCTTCGGCAAGGGCGGCGACTGGCAATCAATAACCACCTCCTCCGGACGATTCTCATAAGCGTAATAACCACCCCAGCCAATCCCGCCGAGGATCAACAGCAAGAGAATCCAGCCCGGCAAGGTATTTTCGCTATTCATGCCAAGGCGGCGTTGCCGCAAGACGCCACGGTGTTCAAGGACCTCATCGAGTTCGCCTTCACGGCGATCTCCGGCACGCCGCCGTTCGGTATATCCGGAAGCGACCTCCCCGCTACGGGGCTCTGTCTGCAGCCGTTCATCGGCCCAGCGCTGGGCTGCCAGCAACCGTTCCTTAACAAAGGGGTCATCCTGATCCCCTTTCATAACCTCCGGAATCAGTTCAGGCACACTGGCGAGACGCGTCCAGGTTTCCTTGTCATTGCTGACTTCATCGTCGAGACGCAGCCGGCCGATGAGAATATGGCGGCCTATCAGCCCCGCAGTGAAAGGTCCCTTGATCCTGTCACCGCGTCTTGTATACCAACGTCCACCAATCTGTTTACTCATATTATTCCGTCGCTTAATCCAGGCTTTCCGGGCAAGATTCTGTCACATCTATATACTAGTCATAATAACGATTCATACAATAGCGGTATAGCCTGCAATGAATACAGTCGGTCCGACAGCCCCGCCCGGTCAGCCCTTGCTGAGTCCTTCTCGGCCGAGTGAGCTGCTGCTGCAATTACGTTCCGGACAGACCCTGCATGCCAGTGTGGAACGCATCTTGCCGGGCGGAGAAGCCGACATCCGTCTTGGTTCCTCCTTGCTGCGCGTGCATACGCCGGTAAACCTTGCGGTCGGTCAGCCACTCACCCTGAGTGTTGAGATCACGAAACAGGGCCCCGTCCTGAGGGCCTCGCAGGAAGTCCAGCAACTTGAAACCATTGCCAACGCCTGGCGTAGTGCCATTCCCCGGCAAAAACCCCTTGCCGAGGTCTTCACACAACTGCAACAGCTGCTCAGCCAGCCCGCGAGCCAGCAACTGCCCAAGCCGCTTCACCGTGCTATTCAGGGCCTCGTGCAGCAGGCCGCCTCTGTAGAAAACCTGAGCCGCGCCGACAACCTGCGCCAAGTGCTGCAAAACGCCGGTACGCGACTAGAGGCCCGGCTGCTACGCGCTTCGCTGCAGCAACAACCCCCGGCTACCCAACAGGATCTAAAGGCGGCTTTCCTGCGAGTGGCACAACAGGTTTTACAATGGCAGTCACAGCAACCGGCCAGTCCGATAACGGCCGGTGCGCCAGGCTCATCCACAAATACCGCATCACGTGCTGCCGGGGTCGAGCTTTACCATGCCCTGCTCAACGCCGCGGGCAGCAAATCACTACCACAAGCTAACAACCTGCCATTGGCATCACGTCCGCTATTGCCGCCCTTGCCAACGGCTGTACCTCTTGCGTCACAGGACAAACCCCTGTTTAGCGGCCTGCAACAGTTACTCGAACGTCTCCTGCCGGCCTCATTATCAACACCGCCCCCTGTGCCGACTGTGCAAGCAGGTGCCAATACAGCGAATAACAATAGTGTCACGGCTGGTCAGGCGCTGTTGCGTATCGCCGCTGAAATTCTCAACCAGCTCGAATCCGGGCTGGCGCGGATTCAGCAACATCAACTCGCCGCGGTGCCCGGCGATGAACCGGTACGTACCCTCCTCAACGTCGAGATAGCGGTAGCCAATAACCAGCAATTCGGCAATGTCGGTGTGCGTATCGAACAGGAAGACGTTTCCCCCCAGGAACAGGAAAAGAGCAAACATAACTGGCGGGCCGTGGTGAACTTTGATTTACCGGGCCTCGGCAAGGTCCAGGCCATTGTCAGTATTCAACAGCATCAGGTCAGTACTGAGTTTCGCAGCGAGAATGATGCCGCCACCGAATTGTTCCGCCAGCATATCGACCTGCTCGAGGAACGCCTGCAGGAGGCCGGACTGAAAACCGGCAGTTTCCGTTTCTCGACAGGCGAAACCCCGGTGGATATCGATACGCCGGGGTCGAGCAACCTGCTAAATACAGAGGTATGAGGCGATGAAGAAGAAACAGCACAAGCACCGCCACTTGCATGGTGAACTTGTCAATGGGCCAGCCTCGGAAGACATTAGTCGCGCCATCGCCCTCAAATATGACGGCGAAAATGCGCCCAGGATCACGGCCAAAGGCAACGACGAGATTGCCCGGCGTATCTTTGAATTGGCGCGCGAAAACAATGTGCCCATGCACGAAGATGCTGATCTGGCAGCCCTGTTATCACGCCTGGATATCGGTGATGAGATTCCGCGGGAACTGTATATCGCGGTTGCTGAAGTGATTGCCTTCGCCTACCTGATAAGTGGCAAGGCCCCGGACTATAGTTGATACGAACAAATCAATCAGTATAAAACATTAGCCACAAGGCACGGGCCGTTTATTTCAGTGCGCCGGTTGCGTGCTTTGCTCGGCATTCAGAAACATAATGAGTTCGGCTTCACCGCGTGACAGGCCACAGGTGTCCACCAGCTCGTCGGCATCTGCGCCCTTGCGCACCATTCTTGCCGCCTGCCCATAGGCCTGCAGGTTGGGTTCATGCAGTTCGAGTTTATCCTGTCGCTCGGTCTGCATCTTTAGCTTCTTTTCAATTCTTGCCAGGCGCTTATCAACACCCGTTGAGGCACTGAACAGGGCGCGCAGATCATTACCCAGGTTCTGAAGCTGTTCATCCATGCCGGTAAGCTGGCGCTGGTTCCGGCGCAGCCGGCGCGCCTGCAACATATGCAGGCACAGGCTCGCGGCGAGAATGGCCAGCAGCATGCCCTGAAATGTGGTCAGTGAATAAACTTCCATCGCCATCCTTACCTCTTAATATTCCGCTTGCTCAGGCATATTCATCCACATGTGGATGATCATCATCATCCTTGCCGGTATCCTTATCGGGATGTTGCTGGTCGGAGGAGGGTTTATCCTCGCTCTTGCGGGCTTTCTCGCCCGGCCGCTTATGCCAAATCGGCCCCAGTGGTCTGATATCCCTGATCTCGACCATCTCGATAGCGGCCGATTATATTTCGGCCATCTCCTGCCATTCCTCGGTGCTCAGCAACTTGTTCACATCGATCAGGATCAGTAATTCCTTTTCCCGGGTAACTACACCCTGAATGTATTTTGAGCTTTCGTCATTACCGACTTCCGGGGCCTTTTCAATTTCGGATTCCCGCAGATAAACGACTTCGGCAACACTGTCCACCAGCAAGCCGACTACCTGGCCATCCACTTCGATAATGACGACGCGGGTATTGTCGTCAACCTCGCGCTCCATCAGTGCAAAACGGCGGCGAGTCTCAATGACGGTAACCACGTTGCCCCGCAGGTTGATAATCCCGAGGACGTAATCCGGCGCACCCGGTACCGGCGCGATCTCGGTATGCCTGAGCACTTCCTGCACCTGCATCACGTTAATGCCATACAGCTCATCCTCGAGCCTGAACGTGACCCACTGCAACATAATATCGTCTGTCAGTTCTGCCGCGTTTGTCATGACTACGACCTCATCTCTGATTAATCTTTGTTTTTCAGGTTACTGGCGCGGAATTTGCCGATATTGCCAAAAATCCGTCACTTTTGCCTGTTATTAGTAAAATAAAGCAGTTTTCGTGCCACATCTTACTCCGCGGGCGTCAACTGCTCCGATCCCAGGAGCTCGACAAACTTGTCGATATCCAGCAATGCACACATACGATCCACGACCATGCCCGCCAGCCAGGGCCGTTTGCTGTTCTCCCCACGCCAGCGCACCTTGTCACGGGACAGGGTAATGACCTCGGAAACGCTGTCGCAGGCCAGTCCCCATTTGCTGTCACCGATAAGGATTATTTTTTGCATATCCTCGCGGCTATGGCTGCCGCGAAACTTCGATGGCACCACCAGCATCCCGGTATCAATGACCTTGATCTGTTGCCCCCGTTCGGCCAACAGTCCCAGAAACCACGCCGACCTGTTTGGCATCGGTGTGACCTCGTCATTCCACTCGAGGATACCGTTCAGCTGTTCCAGCGGCACGGCCAGGGTAATGCCCGCCACCTCGAACAACAGGATCTGGATGTCATTGGCCGCCGCCGGCGCGGCCGTTTCAATGGCCTGTTCCGTGGCGGGCAGGCTATCCTCTGCCGGCTCGCCTGCCACCGTGACCTCGGCCTCGGCTACCACCGCCGGCGCGACCATTTCGGTAATGATCTCCGCTGCAGTTTCCGTCGACTCGACTGTCTCGACCTCACTGAGCAAGGCATTCAGGTAGTCGGTCAAGACCTCGTCCGGGTCTACGAGCCTGGTGGGTCTTTTCCCGGTTTCGGGCTGCGTATTCATGAGTTCGCTGCTGCTTGTTGATCGGCCGAAAGCAGGTACTCCAGCAGGTTGCTATAGGCCTGGGCACCTCGCGTTTGCGGGGACATCATGGACAATGGCGCACCCACCCGGCTGGCCTCGCGAAACTGGGTGTCTACCGGGATCACGCCCGGCCATAGCGTCTCCGGATATTGCTCCTGCAACGCCTCGAGCGCCCCGCGGGAGGCCCTGGTGCGCCGGTCATACAAGGTCGGGATTACCGTATAATGCAAGACCTCGTTGCGTGACTGCATGATCATATTCAGGGTATGCACAATGCGTTCAAGCCCCTTCAGGGCCAGAAATTCGGTCTGTACCGGCACCAGCAGTTCATCACATACGGCCAGGGCATTGACCATGAGAATGCCCAGTAAGGGCGGGCAGTCAATCAATACAAAGTCATAGTCTTCCTTTATCAGCTGCAGCGCCTTGCTGAAGACCAGCCCCATCCCGCCGCGGGTGCCCATCTGTCGGTCGAGGGCGGCCATGGAACTCGAGGCCGGCATGAGGTCGATATTTTCATATTCGCTATGCAGGAGAATATCGCGCACCGACGCGGTACTCAGGTTATCGATTTCGTGGAACAACTGGTACAGGCCGCCCTGCATGACATCAGGATCGTGGCCGAGATAGACACTCATGGAACCATGGGGATCGGCGTCCATCAGCAGGGTGCGGTAGCCGGCCTGTGCTAACAGACCGGCCAGGGTCACGGCCGTGGTCGTCTTGCCAACGCCGCCTTTCTGGTTTGCTATTGCCCATATTTTCATTGCCCGGCTCCGGTGGGTGGTGTCTCACGAATGAGCGCTGGCCGCGACGGAAACGGCAATTGAATCGGTGCGATCTGCGGCGCTATCTTCTCCGCGCCCTGACCGGCAGAGTGCCCAGAGTCAGGATCCAGGCTGTCACGTTGGCTCCCGGCATCTTGTAGCATCGACTGCGGGGTAGTATTCAGCTCACTCACCTCACCGCTATCTGCGGTGTCCTGTAACATCGGTTGTGGGGTTATATTCAGTTCACCGGCACCGGTCTGCGCTTCAGGCTGCGGCTCGGCATTATTCAACACGGCCGGCGCACTCTGCCGTGATTCGGGCTTTTCCTTTGCCCCTGCCAGGTTCGGACGGATCATTAATACCACGCGACGATTCTGGCTCCGCATTTCGTCATTCAGGTTCTCAACCCTTGGCCGGTACTCCGCGTAGCCGGTTGCCCACATCTGCTCCGGGTCGATGCCGTGCTCGGCAAATAAATGCGCGACCGCCGAGGCCCGTGCCGAAGACAGTTCCCAGTTACTCGGGAACTGTGCCGAGCTGATATTCAGATTATCAGTATGCCCTTCAACCTGCATGGAGTTAGGGAACCTGGCCAATGTCGCGGCAAGGCGAATCAGGATCTTCTCTGCCGGGATAGACAACCGTGCCTGACCGCGGGCAAACAGAATATTCGATTTTAATTCGATCTCCAGCGCATCCTTGTGACGACGTAGCGTCATCATGTTCTGATCAATCAGCGAGGCCATACTCGTCTGCAGTTCTTTATTCATTGAATCCAGCATCTCTTGAGAACCGCCCTTGCCTGCCGTGCTCTCGGTGTAGGTCGACCCCACTGCACTGCCACTCACATCCGGCCGGCCGCTTCCTGTTTCCGAATAGCCCGCCGCATTCTGGACCTGCTGGATGGGTGCCTGGGGTTTCGGACTTACCTCTGGACTGATCACTCCGTGGCTGAGTGGATTTAGCATCTTTGAAGGTGTGCCAATCTGGATCGGGTCAAAGCGCTTGCCAGTGTCCTTGAAGGCCGCGACCATGGTGTCGGAAAGCACCCGGTACTTGCCTTCATTAACGGATGAAATGGAATACATCACCACGAAGAACGCAAACAGCAAGGTAATGAAGTCAGCATAGGAGACCAGCCAACGCTCGTGATTCTCGTGCTCTTCGTGTTTCTTTTTTCTGGCCATGTCGGTTCATCCTGTCACTTAGTGCAGGTAACCTTGCAGCTTGGTTTCGATATTGCGTGGATTTTCGCCTTCCGCGATCGAGATAATGCCTTCTACTACCATCTCCCGGTACTGGGTCTGCTGGTGAATTATGGCCTTGAGCTTGCTCGCAATGGGCAGAAAAAACAGGTTCGCCATGCCGACCCCGTAGATGGTCGCGACGAAGGCCACCGCAATACCCGGGCCAAGCTTGCTGGGATCTGCCAGGTTGTTCATGACGTGAATGAGCCCCATCACCGCACCGATAATACCGATGGTTGGTGAATAGCCACCCATGCCTTCGTAAACCTTGGCCGCCTGGGTGTCATGATGTTCTTTCACGTCCACTTCGACCTCGAGGATTTTACGAATCACCTCCGGCTCACTGCCATCGACAAGCAACTGCAGGCCCTTGCTGGAGAACTGGTCCTTCTCTGCCTCGGCGATGGCCTCCAGCCCGAGCAGGCCTTCTTTTCGCGCCGTGTTACTCCACTCAACGATACGCTGGATCGCTGCCGCACTGCCAAATTTGGGCGGCACGAAAACCCAAAGCCCCATGCGCATGGAACGCATAAACACATTCATCTGCACCTGCAACAGGATCGCGCCGATTGTGCCACCCATGACAATGACAAATGCGGTTAACTGTACAAGCGACTCGGTATGCCCACCCTCGAGGATATTCCCGCCAAGGATCGCGGCAAGCGCAACAATGACGCCGACGATACTGAGAATATCCATAAAACTATACCGCCTGGGCCAGGCTGGGGCCGATCTCGCTGAGCGGCAGAATATAGTCAGACAGGCCGGCATCGGCGACGGCCGCCGGCATACCATAAACAACACAGCTGTCTGCATCCTGTGACCAGAGCGTGGAACCACCCTGCTTCAGTTCACGGGCACCCTCACGCCCATCGGCGCCCATGCCGGTGAGGATGATCGACAGGACCTTGCCCGGAAACACTTTCGCCGCAGAACTGAAGCCGAGATCGACGCTCGGTTTGTAAGTCTGTCCCGGCGCAGCTTCCTTGATACGGACACGCACACTGCCACCCCGTGACTCCAGTTCCATTTGCTTGCCGCCCGGCGCCAACAGCGCCAGCCCCGGTTTTAATATATCGCCATCGGCTGCTTCCTTTACCGCTATCTGGCACAGCGAATCCAGTCGCTGGGCAAACGCCGGCGTGAAACTGCCCGGCATGTGCTGGATCAGGATAATCGGCTTGGGGAAATTTGCCGGTAGCCGGGTCAGAACATCCTGCAGCGCGACGGGTCCTCCGGTCGAGGTACCAATCGCCACCAGGTCGTAGTCGCCCTTGCGTGGCCGCTTGCCCGGCGCAACCGGGGAAGGTGTGGCAGCCGCTTTACTGGCGACCGCTGCCGGTGTTGCCGCCCTGGCCACACCGCGTGCGCCGATGAGCCGGACTCGCGCGCAGAGTATCCGGCGTGCTTCGTCACGGTCTTCGGAAATGTCTTCGAATTTCTTCGGCAAGAAGTCCGCCGCACCGGCGTCCAGTGCATCCAGGGTTGCCTTGGCACCGTCAGTGGTAAGCGAAGAGAACATCAGGATCGGCGTCGGCAAGGAGCGCATAATACGCCGCACCGCGGTGATGCCATCCATGACCGGCATCTCGATATCCATGGTGATCACATCCGGCTTCAGGGTCGCGGTTTGCTTGATGGCCTCAAGCCCGTCAGCCGCCGTACCGATCACCTCGATACGAGGATCGGCATTCAGCATTTCAGTGACCCGGCGACGGAAAAAACTCGAGTCATCAACAACCAGAACGCGTACTGCCATTTAGTGCCTACCTTTACATTCTGCGCGCATAAGCCTTTAACAGGCTCGGCACATCGAGGATCAAGGCAATATTGCCATCACCGGTGATCGTCGCACCGGCCAGTCCATCGGTTCCCTGGATCATCTTGCCCAGCGGTTTGATCACGACTTCTTCCTGGCCAAGTAATTCGTCCACTACAAAGCCGACGCGTTGTGTGCCCACACCAACAATCACGACATGACCACTGTTCTGACGGTCGGCCTTGCTACGGTTCCTGATTAACCATTCCCCGAGGTAATAAAGTGGCAGCGGCTTATCGCGCACAACGACTACTTGTTGGCCATCGACGATATTGGTCTTACTCAGGTCAAGATCAAAGATTTCGCAAACATTCACCAGCGGCAAGGCAAAGGCCTGTTTGCCGAGGACCACCATCAGGGTCGGCATAATCGCCAGTGTCAGCGGGACCTTGATAACCAGTTGACTGCCTTCGCCGAGCTTCGAGTCAATCTCGACCGAACCGTTGAGCTGCACGATGCGGGTTTTGACGACATCCATCCCCACCCCGCGGCCCGAGATGTCGGAGATTTCTTCCTTGGTCGAAAACCCCGGCGCAAAGATCAGGTTGTAACATTCGTGATCTGAGAGACGCCCTGCGGCATCCTCGTCCATCAAGCCTTTCGACACGGCGATACTGCGCAACTTGTCAGGGTCCATGCCTCCGCCATCATCGGCAATGATTAATTCAATATGGTCACCTGCCTGGGAGGCCTTTAACAAGACCGTGCCGGCGCGTGTCTTGCCGGCCGCTTCACGGGCATCAGGCATTTCAATACCATGGTCTACTGCGTTTCGTACCAGGTGGACAAGCGGGTCGGCGAGCGCTTCCACCAGGTTCTTGTCGAGGTCGGTATCCTCACCTTCCATCTCGAGGACGATCTCCTTGTTCAGCGTGCGCGCCAGATCACGAACAACCCGTGGGAAACGTCCAAAGACTTTTTTGATCGGTTGCATACGCGTCTTCATCACCGCATTTTGCAAATCGGCCGTCACCACATCCAGGTTGGCAACCGCCGAGGAGACATGTTCATTCTCCACACTGCTCTGCAACGTTGATAGACGGTTACGCACCAGCACCAGTTCACCGACGAGGTTCATAATGTCATCGAGACGTTTGGTATCAACACGCACACTGGTTTCAGCCTGCGCCGGCGCCTCGCGGGTTGCTGCAGGTTTGGCTGCGGGCTTCTTCTCGACAGCCTGCCCCGTCGCTTGCGCGGCAGGTTGTGCTGCGGCGGCGGGTGTCGCTGCCACGGGTTCGGCGGTTGTCGCCACGCTGGCGCCCGGGGCAGCCTTTTCACCATGCAGTTGATCCAGCAGGGCCTCGAACTCATCGTCACTGATCATGTCACTGCTGGCGGCTGCTGGTGATGGGGGTGGTTCACTCGTCGCGTCCTCATTACCTGCCACCACGGCACCAAACTGGCCCTTGCCATGCAAATCATCCAGCAAGGCCTCGAACTCGTCATCACTGATTTCATCCGAGGTATTGGCGGCGGCTACCGGCGCACCGCTGGTTGCATTGGCGGCCTCGAGCATGGCCTCAAATTCCTCATCCGTGATATCGGCTTCTGCTGTCGGTGCCTGCTCGACCGGCGACGGTGCGGCAGCCTCCCCATGCAAAAGGGCATTCAGTGCCTGCAGTTGTGCCGGATCGGCATCAGGCGGGTATTGACCTGCCTTGAGGTGATCGAACATCTCATTGACGCTGTCGAGAACAGGCAGGATGACATCCATGAGTTGGGCATCAACAGCGCGCTCACCGTTACGTAGTGCATTGAAGACATCTTCAGCCAGGTGACAAAGCTGCACCAGTGGCTCAAGGCTCAGGAAGCTTGCACCACCTTTAATGGTGTGGAATCCACGGAAAACAGCATTGAGCAGCTCGCTGTCGCCGCTACTCTGCTCGAGATCGACCAACTGCCCACCGAGTTGCTCCAGGATCTCTCCGGCCTCAACGAGAAAGTCCTGCAAGATTTCGTCATCGGCATCGAAAGACATACGGGTACTCCCTAAAAATCCTAAAATCCGAGACTGGAGAGCAGATCATCTACTTCATCCTGACCAGATACCGCACCTTCGCTTTTCACTCCCGGAACCTGGGGTCCATCGAGCTTGTCGCGTTCGGTTTTTGTTTTCTCAGATGTATTGCCTTCTGCCAGCATGCCACCACTGTCTTTGATCAATTTGACCAGGCTGGTCTCGAGATCAGAAACCAGGGTTATGACGCGCGTGATAATCTGGCCGGTGATATCCTGAAAATCCTGCGCCATCAGGATCTCGGTCAATGCACCTTTTACCTGGGCCGAGCCTTTATGCTGTTGCTCGAACACCTCGGTAATTTCCTGGCATAACCCTCGAAACTCCTGCGGTTCCATCTCGCGCCGCATGAAGCGTTGCCAGCGTTCGTGGATCTCCTTGCTGCGCGCTTCCAAGACCTCGCATACCGGCATGCTTTCTTCGACCGCATTCAGCGTCTTGTTGGCAGATTGCTCTGTCATGGTAATGACATACTGCAAACGCTCGCGCGCGTCAGGAATATCCTTGCCGGTAATTTCAGTCAGCTGGGCATCCAGGCGAAAACTGTTCAGGGCCTCGTGCAACTCGCGAGTGAGTTTGCCGATCTCCTGGAACATGCTCTTATCGCGCACACTCGCCAGTTCCTCAATAATCTGATCCGCGGCGCCGGTGTTGCCCGACTCGATCGCTGCAAGCAGGAACTCAGCCTTGGATAAATACTTATCCTTGATATTACTGTCTTCTTCCATTACCCCACCCCCGTTCACGAACCGCTGTCGACACGCTCAAAGATCTTGTTCAGCTTTTCGCGTAAAACCTCTGCTGTGAACGGTTTGACAATATAACCATTTACACCTGCCTGTGCGGCCTCAACAATCTGCTCACGTTTCTGCTCGGCGGTGACCATCAGCACCGGCAACGAGGCCAGCTTGGCATCCGCACGCACTGCCTTGAGTAAGTCGATCCCGGACATACCGGGCATATTCCAGTCGGTTACCAGAAAATCATAATTCCCTGACTGCAGCATCGGCAGCGCCGTCTGGCCATCGTCGGCCTCGCTGGTGTTGTTGAAGCCGAGATCCCTCAACAGGTTCTTGATGATGCGACGCATGGTCGAAAAATCATCAACAACCAGGATCTTCATATTCTTATCCAAAGCAACCTCCCATCTATATAGTCGCTCAAACTTACAAATCACTCATGGTTAAAAGGGGATATGCCCCCTGTTCTGTCTATGTTGTCGGCAGGTAGTCGAAATGGTTTAGCTGTCTGAGACCCAGTCTGTCATGCGCGCCCGTAAGCGCAGGATCGCCTGGCTGTGGATCTGGCTGATACGTGACTCGGTCACGCCGAGCACTTCGCCGATTTCGCGCAAATTCAGCTCTTCATCATAATACAGGGCCATAACCAGACGTTCACGCTCCGGCAGGCCAGCAATGGCCTCGGCCAGGGCCTTGCGAAAATGACCATTCTGGACACCATCGAAAGGCTCAGAAGTATCGCCGCTCGCGCCAAGAAGCAGGGCCTCATCCTGACCGCTGACCTCGTCAAAACTGGTCAGGCGCTGACCGCTGGCATCCTGCAGCATCTGGTTGTATTCCTCGATGGAGACACCCAGTTCCTCGGCAACCTCGAGGTCGCGTGCGTCACGGCCTTCACGGTTTTCAATCTGGCGTACCGCTTCCGAGATGGTACGAGCCTTCTTGTAGACTGAACGTGGCGCCCAGTCATTCTTGCGCACTTCATCCAGGATCGCGCCGCGAATACGAATACCGGCATAGGTCTCGAAGCTGGCACCCTGGGTCGGGTCATAGTGACGCGAGGCTTCCAGCAGGCCGATCATGCCGGCCTGGGTAAGATCATCCACCGCAACCGTTGCCGGCAGGCGGGTCACCATGTGATAGACAATGCGCTTCACCAGTGGCGCATGCTCTATGACCAGTGCATCCGACGTGCGCCCCTGGTTTTCGGTATACATGGCAAGTCCGTTCATGACACATTCTCCACAAGCCATTGATCGGCTTCACTCTGAACCAGTCGTTCAACAAAAAACTCCAGATGCCCACCTGCCGTATTCGGCATAGGCCACTTGTCGACGGCCTGGGCCAGCTTTTTAAAGGCCAGGGCTGAACGACTTCGCGGATAGGCATCAGAGACTGCGCGCTGGCGCTGAATCGCCTTGCGCAGATAATCATCGTAAGGAACCGTCCCCGTAAAGTCGAGGGTGACGTCAAGGAACTTGTCGGTGACCTTGAGCATCTTGGCAAACAAGTCATGCCCCTGCTGCACACTCTGCACCATGTTGACCATCACATGGAATTTGTTAATACCATGTTCCTGGTTGAGTACCTTGATCAGTGCATAGGCATCGGTGATCGAGGCCGGTTCATCACAGACAACGACCAGCACTTCCTGGGCGGCACGGGTCAGCGTGATAACGCTGTCTGAAATACCCGCGGCAGTATCAATGATGAGTACATCGAGATTATTATTGAGCTCGCTGAAGGCGCGCACCAGGCCGACGTGTTCTTCGGGTGACAGTTCGGCCATACGCTTGATACCTGATGCGGCCGGGACGATTTGCAGACCGGCCGGACCGTCAACAATGACTTCCTCAAGGGTTCGCTCGCCGCTAATGACATGTGACAGGTTATGTACCGGATGCACACCCAGTAACACATCGACGTTACCCAGCCCGAGATCGGCATCAAGTAACATCACCTGCTTGCCCTGTCCGCTCATGGCCATGCCCAGATTCACCGAGACATTGGTTTTACCGACCCCGCCCTTGCCGCTGGCAACCGCGATCACCCGAACCGCTTTCGGCTGGCTGATACGCCGCATACCCTCGGCCTGATCCATACTCGCTTCAGCCATGTACATGGGTATTCTGCCTCTCAGTGGCCATCGCGAGCAGGTCCTGCTCGAGCATTCGTTCATCACTCTGTTTCAGTTCCATCGCCTGCTTGACCAGGTTATGGGCCCGCGCCAGGCGCAGGTCTTCCGGCACACGCTGGCCATCGGCAACGTAAGCTACCGGCAGTTTATGCCGCACAGCGACTGACAGGACCGGCCCCAGACTGCTGGCCTCGTCGGTCTTGGTGATGAAACAGCCTTCCGGCTCCGCTGCCGCAAAGACCTTGACGGCTTCATCAAGGGCCGTGTATTGCGTGGTGGCAGACAGGACCAGGAAGCTCCGCACCTGAGCCGAGCCATCATGAATAACCGCTATCTGTTCGGAAAGACGGACATCCCGCTGACTCATACCGGCGGTATCGATCAGGACAAGTCGCTTGTCCTGCAGGCTGTTGAGCGTTTCGCGCAGCTCATGACCGTCGTTGGCAATGCGTACCGGCACATTAAGGATACGGCCGTAGATACGTAACTGTTCGTGAGCGCCGATCCGGTAACTGTCAGTGGTGACCAGCGCCACGCTCTGACTGCCATGCCGCAAGGCATAGCGAGCCGCCAGCTTGGCGATGGTCGTGGTCTTGCCAACACCGGTAGGCCCGAGTAGCGCAATGACGCCACCTTCATCAAGAATATCTTCATCACTGACGGGCAACCTGTGGGCCAGGCGACCCAGGCTTTCACGCCACATATAATCGTAGTCAGCCTCGCCTTGTTCACCGGTCAGTTCCCGACACAGTGACGGGCTCAGGCCCATGTTCATAAGTTCGCGCAAGAGGCGGGTACGTTGCGGGTGCAAGCGCGCCTGTTCACCCCATGCCAGGCCGGTCAGACGATTTTCCATCATGCCACGCAGGCTTTCCATGTCGCGACGCATTTCGACAAGAGTGGGTTCCTGCGACCATTCGATCTTCATGGCCGGCTTTGGCCTGGCGGCAGTCGCGACGCCGGCTTGTGATGCTGGACTTGCAGTCTCGGGCTGCACCGCCGTCGAGGCCCGGGGAGGTTCAGGTTGTGCAACCGCTGCCGGCGCAGCTTCAGCAGGCGCGGGACGCTTGTTACTTTCACTGCCCTGCATGCCAAGGCCATCAAACAAGGCCTCGTCATAATCGGTCGCGGCCACGATCTCAATACCGCCATTGACCTCGAGATTGGAAAGGATCACCGCATCCGGGCCAAGCTCTTCACGCACACTGCGGATGGCGCCGCTGATGTCCCTGGCGAAGAATCTTTTGATTTTCATTCTGTCTTGCTCCTGACTCTGGCTATAACGCCTGAACCAATGTCATCTGTTTTTACTTTTCCGTACCGTTTGTTGCCCATCTATTCACGCCCCACACTGGCGACGATCCGTATCTGCTTGGTATCCGGGATTTCGCTGAACGCCAGCACGTGCAGTTCCGGAATCGCATAGCGTACAAAACGCGCCATTAACAGACGGATCCCCGGTGAGACCACAAGTACCGGGGTCTTGCCTGCTGTCTCCTGTTGCCGCGCGGCATCCTGCAACGACTTGAGCAAGCGGTCAGCGAGCCCGGGTTCCAGCCCGGCACCGGCATCCGTGGCACTCAGGAGAGATTCTTGCAACATCTGTTCCAATGTCGGATCCAGGGTGATAACCGCCAGCTCACTCTCCATCCCATTGATATACTGAACAATTGATCGGCCAAGGGCGACTCGCACCTGGGCGGTCAGAGCGGCAGCATCTTGACTCTGGGCACCGGAGACCGCCAAAGTCTCGACGATCGTCCGCATATCACGGATGGGAACGCGCTCCTCGAGCAGGTTCTGCAGAACCTTCTGCACCACGCCGACCGACAGGGTCTCCGGCACCAGCCCTTCAACCAGCTTCGGCGCCGTCTTGCCCAGGTTCTCGAGTAATTGCTGCACATCCTCGCGCCCCAGTAATTCATGCGCATGGTTGTGCAAGATCTGGCTCAGGTGGGTGGCGATGACGGTACTCGCATCCACTACCGTATAGCCCATGGTCTGCGCCTCATCGCGTTGCGCGGGGTCAATCCACAAGGCGTCCAGACCAAAGGCCGGGTCCTTGGTGGTGAGGCCGTCAATGACCCCGAAGACCTGCCCCGGGTTAATCGCCATTTCTCGTTCCGGGTAGATCTCGGCCTCGCCCACCGGCACGCCCATCAGCGAAATCGAGTAACGACCGGGCTCGAGGTCCAGCTTGTCACGGATATGTACCGAGGGAATCAAAAAGCCCAGTTCCTGGGTGAGCTTCTTGCGCACACCTTTAATGCGACTCAGTAGCTGCCCACCCTGTTTCTTGTCCACCAGTGGAATCAACTTGTAGCCGACATCAAGACCAATCACATCCACAGGCACGACATCGTCCCAGCTCAGTTCCTTGTTTTCACTGAGATGCTCCGGTTCTGCCTGTGCCTCGGCCACCGCTTCAGCCGCCTTATGTTGCGCGGCAACCTGTTGCCGCTGCGTGATCATCCAGCCGGCGCCGCCGCAGATCGCCGCCAGGGTCAGGAAGGCGAGGTTTGGCATGCCCGGGATCATGCCCATGATGCCGATAATACCCGCGGTCACAAACAGGGCACGGGGATTGCTGAACAGCTCGCTGAAAATATTCTCGCCCATATTGTGCTTGCCGGAGCTGCGCGTAACGATAATCGCCGCGGCAGTAGACAACACCAGTGACGGGATCTGTGCGACCAGGCCATCGCCGATAGTAAGCAAGGTGTAGTATTCGATCGCCGTGGAGAATGGCAGGTCATGCTGCACCATGCCGATGGCAAGACCGCCGATAATATTGATAAACAGGATCAGGATGCCGGCAATGGCGTCGCCACGAACAAACTTGCTGGCACCGTCCATGGAACCGTAAAAGTCAGCCTCGTTGGCAATATCACTGCGCCGCTGACGGGCCTCATCCTGATCGATCAAGCCCGCATTCAGATCCGCATCAATGGCCATCTGCTTGCCGGGCATTGCATCCAGGGTAAACCGCGCACTCACCTCCGAGATACGGCCGGCGCCCTTGGTGACGACAACAAAATTGATAATCACAAGGATCGCGAACACCACCAGCCCGACCGTGTAATTACCTCCCACCACGAAGTCACCAAAGGCATAGATGACTTCACCGGCGGCGTCAGAACCGGTGTGCCCATCCAGCAGAACCACACGTGTCGAGGCCACATTCAGTCCCAGGCGCAGCAGTGTGGCGATCAAAAGAATGGTCGGAAAGGCGGTAAAGTCAACGGGTCGCTGAGTATAGATTCCTGACAGCAGCACGACCAGTGCCAGGGCGATATTGAAGGTGAACAAGATATCCAGCAGGATTGTCGGCAACGGGATTACCATCATCGCCAACATCATCAATAGCATAAACAGTGCACCTATACCGCTGCGGCTGGC
Source organism: Sulfuriflexus sp. (assembly GCF_032250955.1). NCBI lineage: Bacteria > Pseudomonadati > Pseudomonadota > Gammaproteobacteria > Chromatiales > Granulosicoccaceae > Sulfuriflexus > Sulfuriflexus sp. Next base: position 28,062 of record NZ_JAVVES010000018.1, read on the forward strand.
ACTGAGTAAGCCTCCCATAACTGTTGCCTGTTGCATTCTTGCTACTCGCTTATCGGTTGGTGGTTACGACATCAGTCGTGTCGCAAGTCATCCGGAATATCCACATCCGGCAGTTCGATTGTTGTATTCGGCTTATAGCTACGACGTTCACGCAGCTGGTAGATATAGGCCAGCACCTGCGCCACGGCCAGGTACAGACCGGCCGGGATCTCGTCATTTAGTTCAGTGCTATAGAACAACGCACGCGTCAATGGCGGCGCGGTGGCAACCGGTACATTATGCTTGTGCGCAACGTTACGGATTTCCGCGGCAATCAGGTCGGCGCCCTTGGCAATCACACGCGGTGCGCCCATGCTGTTCTGATCATATTTAAGGGCTACGGCATAGTGACTCGGGTTAGTCACGACCACATCGGCATTCGGCACATCCTGCATCATGCGACGTTCGGCCATCTGTTGCTGCAGGTTACGCACATGCTGCTTGACCTCGGGATGGCCCTCGGTCTCCTTGTTCTCGTCCTTGACTTCCTGCATGGTCATCATCAACTGACGATTGTGATCCCAGAGCTGGAACGGTACATCGAGCAGGGTAATCATGATCAACGCACTGCTAATGGCCAGAAACGACCAGAACAACAAATCACCCACGCGCGCCAGCGCATCTTCAATGCCCATGCCGCCAAGCTGCAGGAAATCATCAATATGAAACCACAGGTAGGTCACCGTCACCCCGCCAATGATCAGAAACTTGCCGAGCGCCTTGAGGAGTTCCACCAGGCCGCGCACAGCAAACACCCGGCCAAGACCCTTGATCGGGTCCAGCTTGTCCCATTTGAAGGCCAGCGCCTTGGTACTGAAAGAGAATCCCCCCAGGACCATCGGTGACAGAAAAGCAGCCACGACCAATAGCGTGAACAGCGGTACCAGCGTTAACAAGGCGTCGATACTGCGCGCCTCCAGCAACTGCAACATCGCGGCGGTATCAAATATATGAGGGCGTTCTACTGTCAGTCCCTGCGCCATGACACCACTGATGCCCTGCATGAGGTTATCGCCGAGGAACAACATGCCGGCAGCCCCCGTCATCAGTACCGCAGTGGTATTCAGTTCCCGGGAACGCGCAATCTGGCCCTTCTCCCGGGCGTCATTAAGACGTTTCGGTGTCGGTTGCTCTGTTCTTTCCTGACCGCCCTTCTCCGCCATCAGCGACCTCCTGCCAGCTCGCGCATCAGGGCAAAGCCGGCCTGCAAGATGTTCTCAAACTGCGGGATAATGCTCGGCAAGGACACCAGGATGACGACAAAACCAAGTGTCATGATCACAGGGAAACCGATGGCAAAAATATTCAACTGCGGTGCGGCACGGGTCATCACCCCGAAGCCGACATTGACCACCAGCATCGAGGCCACTGCCGGCAATGCCATGAGGACGGCCCCGGAAAACATGTAGCCGGCCCAACTCAGCAGGCTCCACAGGCTATCGACACCCAGACCCGTGGCTCCGACCGGCAGGGTATAAAAGCTGGTAGCGATAACTTCGATCATGACCAGATGGCCGTTAATCGCGAAAAACACGAGGGTAACGAAGATCGAATATATCTGGCTGACGGTTGGCACGATCACACCGGTTGCCGGGTCATTCAGTGAGGCAAAGCCGAGCCCCATGGTCAGAGCAATCACCTGCCCGCCCAGCACAAAGACAGAAAACACCAGTTGCAAGGTAAAGCCCATGGCGACGCCAATCAGTACCTGCTGCAGGACCACGACAAAACCCGTCAGGCTGAACATATCAATGGCCGGCGGGGGCGGCAGCACAGGGGCGATGACTATCGTTAGCGCGAGAGCAAAAACAAGCTTGATGCGCATCGGCAGCAGAGCGCCGCCAAATACAGCGGTGGCCGTGATCAGCGCGGCAATACGGAACAGGGGCCAGAGGTAACCGGCTAACAGCGTAAGCAATTCGGTACTGGTAAAGTTCATCGTCGCGACGCTCGCCTTGCCCGGTTACCCTATTACATAGGGAATGTTTTCGATTAACCGTCGCGTGAAATCCAGTAGCAGGCGCAGCATCCATGGCCCGGCCAGGGCGAGGGTTAACAGGGTGATCAGAAGTTTGGGGATAAAGCTCAGGGTCATTTCATTGATCTGGGTCGCAGCCTGGAACATGCTTACCAGCAGACCGATGCCCAGTGCCGGCAACAAAACAACGGAAACCATAATGACAATGATGTGCAGGGTATTTTGCATGATTTGCAGGACGTCTTGTGGCGACATATCGATATCCTATATATAGAAGCTTGAGGCCAGCGTACCGAGCACCAGTGACCAGCCATCCACCAGCACAAACAACATGATCTTGAACGGCAGCGAGATAATCAGTGGTGACAGCATCATCATCCCCATGGACATGAGGACGCTGGCGACCACCAGGTCAATGACCAGGAACGGGATAAACAGCAGGAAGCCAATCTGAAAGGCGGTCTTAAGCTCGCTGGTCACAAACGCCGGGATCAGAATTGAGAACGGCACATCTTCAACCGACTCCAGTCCTTCAAGACCGGCAATCCCGGCAAACAGTTCTATGTCGGCCTCGCGTGTTTGCCGTAGCATAAAACCTGAAACCGGTTTGCGAGCCAGTTCGAGAGCCTGCTCGGCACCGATCTTTTCTTCAAGATAAGGCTGGACGGCATCAACATGCACCTTGCTGATTACCGGTGACATGACGAAGATGGTCAGAAACAGGCTCAGGCCGATAATAATCTGGTTGGTAGGCGTTTGCGCGGTACCGATCGCCGTCCGCAAAATAGACAGGACGATAACGATACGGGTGAAGGCGGTCATCATCATCAGTGCGGCCGGCAACAGGGTCAGCACCGTCATGACCATGAGCACCTGGATGCTCAGGGAATATTTTTGCCCACCATCCGCATCAGTGGTCACCGTCAGTGCGGTCAGCCCCTGCTCGGCTAATGCGGGCATGGCGGCGGTAACCCCGAAGAACAGAATCACTAAGGCAAGGAAATGCAGGCTCCGGCGTTTCATTTATCACGCCTCCGGGCCATTGCCTCGCTGAGTCGTTCAGCGAACCCCGGCGCGGTCGTGCCCTTGTCATCGACATCGATCGGCTTATCGAGCACATGCAGAGTCTGGATACGCCCGGGGCTGACACCCAGCAGTATCTGCTTTTCTCCGACCTGCATGAGGACAACGCGCTCACGTGCCCCCATGGAGAGACCACCCAGGATCTTTAACGCACCGTTACCGGTAACAGCAAAGCCACCGACGCGCTTTAATAACCAGGCAACCCCGATCACCAGCAACAGGACAAACAACAAGCCGAGAGCCACTTGTGCCATGCTGCCGCCCGAGAGTGGTTCAACATTGACCCGGCCGGCCAGCTTTTCTGTCTTGCCGGTCACTTCCGCGGCAATAGCGCCTGTCGCAAAGAAAAGGCTGAACAACAAACCCGGCAAACGCTTATTTCGAATAGTCATGCAGGCGATACTTATTTGAGTTTCTTCAGTCGTTCGGCGGCACTCACCACATCAGTCAGGCGGATCCCGAATTTGTCATTCACGACCACGACTTCGCCGTGCGCGATCAGTGTACCGTTTACCATGACATCCATTGGCTCCCCGGCAAGCCGGTCCAGTTCAACCACGGAACCCTGGTTTAACTGCAACAGGTTGCGGATACTGATGGTGGTACGGCCAATCTCCATGGCGATGGTAACCGGGATATCCAGAATCACTTCGATATTGGCATCCTCATCGGTTACCTCGGCAGCATCATCCTGCAAATGATCTACAGGAGCCGCCGGGGCATCTGTCGGGACCGCCTCATCCGTCGAGGCCGCGGCGGCGGCCATATCCTCAGCATCCTCAGTCGGTTGACTGTTCTCGTCAGTTGTATCATTCATTCGACACGTCCTTCTTCGGTATCAATTCAACAAGTTGTTTACTTTCCGGCCTCTCAACCGGACGGGTAATCTTCACGGCCTTATTGCCATGTGCCTCACCATAGGTCCCACGTAATATGGGAATACCACCCGAGCGGAGTAACACCGTCTTCGGCATATCGATAGGGATAATGTCGCCAGGTTTCATATCAATGATTTCCTGGAGGGTAAGTTCTGCTTCAGCCAGCTGGCAGTTCAGATCTACCCGGGCACTTTTTATTTCCTCGCGGAGCGCGGTTATCCAGCGCGTATCCGTTTCTGCGCGGTCACTCTGCACGCCGGCATCGAGGAGTTCCCGAATAGGTTCCAGCATGGAATAAGGCATCGTGATGTGCAGGTCACCGCCGCCGCCGTCAAGCTCAATGGTAAACTTGGTTAATACGACAACCTCGGTCGGGCTGACAATATTCGCAAACTGCGGATTGACTTCAGAGCTTTGGTACTCATAGTCAATATCAAATACCGGTTTCCATGCGCTAGCCAGGCTCTTGAAGATATCCGCCAGCACCACCTGCACAATGCGCAGTTCTGTCGGCGTGAATTCGCGACCTTCTATCTTCGCGTGTCGTCCCACACCACCGAAGAAATTATCCACCAGGATAAACACCAGCTTGGGGTCAAGGACAAACAATGCCGTACCCCGCAACGGCGCCATCTTCACCAGGTTCAGGCTGGTCGGCACATACAGGCTGTGAATATATTCGGAAAACTTCATCATCTGCACACTGCCGACCGATATCTCGGCAGAACGACGCAGCAGATTGAAGAGGCTGGCACGGAACAGGCGGGCAAAACGTTCGTTGATCATTTCCAGCGTGGGCAGGCGGCCGCGTACGATGCGGTCTTCAACCGCAAAGTTGTATGAACGGGTTGAACCGTCATCGCCACCATCGTCACCGTCTGTCTCGACATCGCCATTTGATACGCCGTGCAACAGTGCATCAATCTCTTCCTGCGAGAGTAAATCGTTGACAGACATGGCTACTGAATCACAAAACTGGTGAAGAAGACTTCCTGAATACCCTTGTCATCGGTGTACTTCTGCAGAACCGACTGGATTTCCTTGCGGGTTTCCGTGCGAAGCTTTTCCTTGCCCTCGCGCGAACTCAGGTCCTTGAAGCTCTGGCTGCTGAACAACAGCACCAGGTTATTGCGTATAACCGGGTCATGCTGTTTCAGACTCTCTACCACTGCTTCATCGTGCGTCATGACACTCAGGCCGATTTGCAGGAAGCGCACCACACCCTTGTCTTCAAAGTTCACCACGAAAGGTGGATCGAAGGGATGGTAGATAACCTTCGTGTTGCCGGCATCTTTGGCCTGCGCCTTTTTGTTCGCGGTCTTGCCAGCAGTGTCTTCTGCGACTGCTTCCTCGTCGGCCCCACCGAGGAAGTACAGCGTGCCGCCGATGGATGCCCCCATCAGGACCAGCACCACCAACACAATAATGATTATCTTTAGCTTGCCTGATTTGACCGGCTTGCCATCGTCATCGCCAAGTTCCAGATCTTCTTCGTCAATTGCCATAAATGTGACTCCTCGTCCTTCTGGTCACTGATGTAGCAAGACGCATGCCACCGCGAGGTAGCCGGATCGAAGGTGAGGGACAATGTGAGGAATCCTGCGCCAGGCAGGAAGTTACGCATGTAAAACAGCCAGTTAAGCGCGGTAAAAACGGCTCGCCGCGAGACCGTCTCCGGCCGGGTCAATGACCGGGGCCGACAAAAACATGACACCGGTGGTTAAAAATTCGCCAAGCTACTGATTATCGGGGGCTGAAGAACCGTTATTCAGATGTAATAGTCGACGGCGCGCTCGCTGATCATCACCGGATGCAGCATAACCTCGGCATGACCTTCTGCCAGTGACTCGAGGTTACCCGGCCCGGCATTGCGTTCCGTACCGTTACCCTGATCATGCGCAGCCGCCTGCCCACCCGCGGAGCTGTCCTGATGACGCACATCAACATCGCCCAGATTGAGGCCTTCATTGGCCAGCATTTCCCGCAACCTCGGTATGGCCAGTTCAATTGTCTCGCGTGTCGTTGCATGGACAGTATTAAAGGTAATGTTGGTCTGTTCCTTGCTCACATTCACCTGGATATCAATCGGCCCAAGCTCAGCCGGATTGACACGGACCTGTACAGACTGGTTATTCCCCACAGACCAGACCACCCGCTCGGCAAAGGCGCGTTGCCACTGCTGATGCTGCACGGGGACATCAATGCTCACCTGTTGCAGGCCGGTAGCGGAAGTGGTGGCCGTGCCGGAGGTCGTCACCGGGCTGCCTGCGGAGACCGGGCTGGCAAGATTGGTGGCCGTCGTCTGGCGGCCATTGAATTCAGTGAACTGCTCAATGAGTTTGTTGGCCTGGGCCATCTGCAGCGGGGGTTTCTCAGTATCGCCACGGCTAACCAGCGAAATAACCTTGCCTTCCCGTGACTCGGCTGCCTGTAACTGCAGTGCCGCCTGGGCCTGGGCGGTGTCAGCAGCGGCCTCGCCCTCTATCGCCGGCGAGACGGGGGCAAGCCTGGCAAGGGTTTCGGCCAGCGTCGGTGGCGGGGTCGTTTTGTCGGTCCCCGTCTCCGGCCTGCCCGGTGCTACCGGCCTGCTGTCCACGACCACCACGGGGCTGGCCAGTGCGATACTCTCATCACCCTCGGGGACGATCTCCGTTTCCAGCGATGCTTCAGCACTAACCTCCAGCGCCTCGGTCGCCAATTCAAGGTCTGCGTCACCGAGTAACCCTTCAAGCTGCTCGGCGCTTTCCGGCAACGGTAATGGCAAGGCCTTGCCGTCCTGCGGCAACCCCGCTTTCGCCGTTACCGGGGAAAGCTTGCTGTCGGCTGCGACTGGCCCGGTATTTTCTTTGCCCTGTTGCTGCACCTGGCTTGAGAGGACGCCACCAAATTGGCTTTTTTTATCCGCACTTACGTCACTTTTCAGCACGCTCGCCGGGGCCTTATGATTACCTGGCGCCGGGCTGGGGGCAACTTTTAACGGCAATTGATCAGACATCGTCTTACTCCGGTGCTCACCTGAAATATTCTCTACCCAGGAAGGAGCAAGGAGTGTGCCAACAACCGCGTGGTGCGTGATTATTCAGTAATTGTTGAAGTCGCTGCGCCGGTGCTGGGCACGCTCGTCGTTCTCGTTTTGCTCCCGCCGGTCCTCGAGACGCTGCTCTTCGGCATGAAACCGCGACACCACCTTGTTCAGTGCCTCGGTCCTGGTCCGCAGGGCTCGCCATTCCCGGCTGCGGATCTCGAGGAGGCGCTTGCTCTCCTCTATCTTTTGTTGCTGAAAGCGGGCTGCCTCATCGAGGCGACGCAGGAAATTGCCATACTCGACCATTTGCCCGGCACCGATGCCGTTGGTCCCGGCAGACTGCATGCGTTGAGCATATTCAGCCCGGTAGCCGCGCAGTTCATCGAGTTTCCGGTATTGCTGATCGAGGTGCTGCTGTTGTTCTCCCATGAGCCGGGCCGCATCCCGCTCACGGGTTTCCGCAAGATGGGTAACAGGTTTCAGGCGTTCTGACTTGGTCATGACTGTTGTACCGGGCTATGTTGAGACATGCCGTTGGCCGGCTCCTGTTGCGGCACGGCATTCACTATTTCTTCAAGAGTGGCACAACTCCGGTCAAGATCAACCGCTTCATTCATGCCCTGCTGCAAAAACTCGACCAGCCGGGGATGCAGTTCTACTGCCGTATCAAGACGCGCATCATGCCCGGGGCTGTATGCGCCCACCGCGATCAGGTCGCGACTTTTCTCATAGGTGGAATAGAATTTCTTGAACGTGTTCGCCTGGCCCTGCTGTTCCGGGGTCACGATCTCGGTCATGGCGCGACTAATCGATTTCTCGATATCGATGGCCGGATAATGACCGGCATCGGCAAGGTCACGAGACAAGACCACATGACCATCAAGGATCGCACGTGAGGCATCAGCGATCGGGTCATTCTGGTCATCCCCTTCCGCCAACACCGTATAGAAGGCCGTAATCGAACCACCGCCATGATCACCGTTACCGGCACGTTCGACGAGTTGCGGCAGCCGCGCAAATACCGAGGGGGGATAACCCTTGGTGGCCGGTGGCTCACCAATGGCCAGTGCAATTTCACGCTGCGCCTGCGCATAACGCGTCAATGAATCCATGAGCAGGAGGACATTCTTGCCCTTGTCCCGATAATGCTCGGCAATACTGGTGGCCAGCATCGCGCCATGGATACGCATCAACGGCGTATTGTCGGCAGGTGCCGCGACGACCACCGCCCGGCGCATACCTTCCACGCCAAGCGTCTTCTCAATAAATTCCTTCACTTCACGACCGCGTTCACCAATCATGCCAACGACAATAATGTCGGCCGTGGTGAAGCGTGTCATCATGCCCAGCAAGACGCTCTTGCCCACCCCACTGCCGGCAAACAGGCCCATCCGCTGGCCACGGCCAACGGTCAATAACGCGTTGATCGCGCGGACACCAACATCCAGCGGCTCGTGGATAGGTTTGCGCTGCATCGGATTAATGAACTCGCCGTTCAGGGAGATGCACTCGTCACCCTCGATTGGGCCCTTGCCGTCGAGGGGCCGGCCGGCGCCGTCGATCACCCGGCCGAGAATGGCGTCACTGACAGGCACGTTATAGACCTCGCCGGTGGGGATCACCCGTGAATCCGGTACCAGTCCGCGGATCTCCTCGGTGGGCATGAGAAACAGGCGTTCTCCGGAAAACCCCACCACCTCGGCCTTGGCGATATTACCGTTGGGCGCAATGATTTCACAGACCGCGCCCACCGGCGCCAGGCAACCAATGGCTTCAAGGGTCATCCCCACCATGCGGGTCAACTTGCCCTCCACAACAATGGGGGCGCTGTTCTCGGCAGATGCCTGGAAACGCGCCAGTTCTGCGCACCACTGCTGACTACGTTCAGTCTGTGCCGGCATCATCACACTTCCGATCGCCGCCCAGCAGGTTGGTGGCAATCGCTGTCAGACGCGCCTCCATGCTGGCATCAATGCGCGAGGTGTCAGTGATGACCTTGCAGCCGCCGCGCTTCATTATCGGTTCTTCAACGATTTCCCAACGCTGTTCGCTGCCCGATACCGACAGTGCATCACGCACCAGCCGGGCATCCTCCGGATTCAGCAAGAGCCGAATATTTCTGGCCGCCACCGGCAGGCTGGAAATCGTCTCGCGAACGACCGCGACTACCTGGGCGGGATCGATTCTCAATTCGCGTCGCACCAGTTGCCGGGCAATGCTCAGCGACAGGGTGACCATTTGTCCGACGACTTCTTCGTCAAGATCTTCCAGTGGTTGATTGAGTTTGTTGATGATCGCCTCGAGGTTGGCGACACTGCGTTGTATCTCCTGCCGACCTTCATCAAGGCCCTTCTGCAGGCCTTCAGCACGTCCTTCCGCATAGGCCTGCTCCTGCAGTTTTTCAATTGCCTCGGCCGTCAGCATGTGCTGATGTTCGACTTCTTTCTTCTGTGCTGCCTGGGCGGCTATTTCACTCGCGGTCGGTTTCTGTACCGAGGGCGCTTCCCAACGATCACAGGCCACACCCTCACCATCAATCAGGTGCGTTTTAGGAAACGAACTCGTCACCCTTGCCTCCCAGTGATATTTCGCCCGACTCAGTCATGCGGCGAGCAATGGCAATAATTTCCTTTTGCGCCTCTTCCACTTCACTGAGCCGGACCGGGCCTTTGGCTTCAAGGTCGTCACGCAGCATTTCGCCCGCGCGCTTGGACATGTTCTTGAAGACCTTTTCCTTCAACGCATTATCCGAACCCTTCAGGGCCGTCACCAGGTTGTCTGTCGAGGTCTCGCGCAGCAGCATTTGTATGCCGCGGTCATCGAGTTCGACCAGGTTGGCAAAGACAAACATGTTATCAAGGATCTGCTGGCCCAGGTCCGGATCGGCTTCCTTCATCTGATCCATAATCTCGTTCTCTATGGAAGTATCCATGACATTGAGGATGTCGGCAGCCGCCTTGACGCCACCGACACTGGAGGACTTGATGCTGCTGGCATTATCACCGGCAAACTGTTGCTCCATAATATCGTTAAGCTCACTCAGGGCATTGGGCTGAATGCCGTCCAGCGAGGCGACCCGCATCATGACATCAAGCCGCATGTTTTGCGGCAACATGGACAACACTTCCGCGGAGTGATCGTTATCCAGGTAGGCCAGAATGATGGCAATAATCTGCGGATGTTCGATACGGATCAGTTCCGCCGTCTGGCGGGCGTCCATCCACTTCAATTGTTCCAGCCCCTTACTGTTCTTGCCGAACAGAATACGGTCAATAACCCCGTTCGCCTTGTCCGCGCCGAGGGCGTTGGTGAGCATGTTGCGGATATAGTCGTCATTGCCGATGCCAAGCGATGTCTGGTCTTCGGCGATGGTGATAAATTCGCCCAGCACGGTTGTGACCTGCCTTTTGGAGACATTGGTCAGATCGGCCATGGCCGCACCCAGTGCCTGCACTTCCTTTGGCCCCATGTGCTTGAGGACCTCGGAAGCACGGTCCTCACCGAGCGACAGCAGGAAGACGGCGGCGCGCTCCACACCGTCGAGAGTATTTTCAGCTTCTACTAAATCAGCCGGCATCGGTGCCCACCCAGTTCTTCAATACCTGTGCCACGGTCCGTGGATCCTGATCGACCATGCTCAGAGCGGTCGACAACTGTGATTCATGCGTCTGCTGCTGGAGCTGCCTGGCAGCCTTCTTTCCTGACAGAGTCACGTTGTCACCTTCGTCGTCATCGTCATCTTGCCCGGACCAGCCTGCATATTGTTTCATGTCGACACCTTTTTGTGCCAGTTCACGCATCACCGGCCGCAAGACACTGAAGACCAGTACAAGTACCGCCAGCGCACCCAGTAATTGCTTACCCAGCTCCAGCACCCAGGCCTGTTTCCAGATAGATTCTTCCGGCAGCGGCTCGGGCTCAGGCACGATACTAAAGGCCGCATTCAGGACATTGATACGGTCACCTCGCTGTACGCTGAAACCGACCGCGTCCTGCACCAGTCGCTCGAAACGTTGTATCTCTTCTGCCGTGTAGGTCTGGCCAGCGGGGTCGCCTTCCGCCGATATCTTGTTGTCCACCAGCACAGCAACAGACAGACGCCGGATTGTGCCCGTGGCGAGGCGGGTGTGACTAATCGTCTTGTCCACCTCGTAATTACGCGTTGCACGGCGCGTGGTGTTCACCGCCGCCGGGTTATTCGTCGTTGCTTCAGCGTTGTCCTCCAGACTGCCTGCGGCCGGCGGCTGATTGGTCAACGCGCCAGGTACGCCTTGTGCAGAACCTCTACCGCCACGCATCTCGTCAAGGGTCTGCTCACTGCGCATGGCGACCTGATCAGGATTGAAAACCTCCTGGGTCTGTTCAGTGACCGTAAAATCAAGCTCGGCATTAACCTGTGCCTTGACCTTACCCTGACCAACAATCGGTGTCATGATTTCTTCAATGCGTTTGATATAAGAATTTTCAATCTGGTGTTTGTAGTCCAGCTGCTTGCCACTGAAGGCCATGTCAGTGTTGCCCAGTTCATCAGTAAGCAGGCGCCCGGACTGGTCGACGACGGTGATCTGACCAGCCTCCAGTTCCGCCACGCTCGAACTCACCAGGTTTACAATTGCCTGCACCTGGGAAGATTCAAGCATCCGCCCCGGGAACAGACCCACGGTCACCGAGGCGCTGGCCTTTTTACGCTTGCGCACAAAGGCAGACTGTTTCGGGATGGCAAGGTGTACGCGGGCGTGTTGCACCGACTTCAGGCTTCTGATTGTACGTGACAACTCACCTTCGAGGGCGCGCTGGTAACGCACCGACTCGACGAACTGGCTACTGCCAAAACCATCCTGGTCATCCAAAAGCTCAAAACCGTTGCCCGCCCCTTCCGGCAGACCCTGCGAGGCGAGTTTCATGCGCGCGTCATGCATGGCATCATCCTGCACCCAGACACTGCCGTTCGTTTCATCCACCCGGTATTTCAGGCCGGACTTTTGCAGGGCATCAACGACCTGGGCCGAGTCCTGGGCCGTCAGGTTGTTATACAAGAGGCGATAATTCGGCGTCTGTGACCACATAACGATAGCGACACCGAGTGCCACACTTGCCGCCAGGCCTATCATCAACCCGAGTTGTCGAAGAACCGGCAGGCCGCTGAAACCATTAAACTGGTTGCCGACGTTTTCTGCTTTGACTAGTGCCATATTCTTATCCGTTCTTTACTGACGGCCTTATACCGGCATATTCATAATATCGGTATAGGCGTTGACCAGCTTATTGCGCACTTGCAACATGGCCTGGAACGAGACACTCGCCTTCTGCATGGAGATCATGACATCAGACAGGGCCACGTCAGGGTCACCCTTCTGGAAGGCCTCGGACAGCTGGCCAGCGGTCATCTGCGTATCGTTTACCTTGTCTATAGAGGTTTTCAGCACATCCGAAAAGTTGGCCGTTTCGGTTTCCGCAGCCGGATTAACCTGGCTGCCCCTGGCCATATCACCCATGGCGCGCATCTGCGCCAGTAATTGATTAACATTCATTTCACTCATCATCTCATCCTCAGCCGGGCCACGGTCTTAACCGGGCAGAACAATTCCGTCATCGCGCATGCGTGCAATCTTGTAGCGCAGGGTACGCGGGCTGATGCCAAGCTTTTCAGCCGCCAGCTTGCGGTTGCCCATACAGTTTTTCAGCATATCAATAATCATGTTGTGTTCATGACGCTTCACGTCGTCACCAAGCGAGTCATCCATGACCGCCGGGGCCTCTGCCGCGGCATGCTGAATAAACTCTGGTGGCTCAGCGGCTACACCCTGCAGTGCCGTGCCTGCCTCAAAGACCAGGTCAGCCGCGGCAATGCCGTTACCGGTATTCATGATCAGGGCACGCTGCATGACGTTATCCAGTTCGCGGACATTGCCGGGCCAGCGGTGTCGGGTCAGTTGCTGCGCGGCGCCTGCTGTAAGCGCCGCCACTGGCTTGCCGCCACGAATGGCCTGCTTGCGCAGGATCTGTTCAGCAATCGGCACTATATCCTCGGTTCGTTCACGCAAGGGCGGCAGGTGCAACGGGAAGACATTCAGGCGGTAAAACAGGTCCTCGCGGAAACGACCGGCACTGACCTCGGCACGCATGTTGCGATTGGAGGTTGCCAGCACGCGGACATCAAGCGAGACCAGTGTGCTGCCGCCGAGACGTTCAACTTCACGTTCCTGCAGAACACGCAGGATCTTGGCCTGCAGCCCCAGATCCATTTCCGAGATCTCATCCAGTAACAGGGTGCCGCCCTGGGCCTGTTCAAACTTGCCGGGATTAGCCTTGTAGGCGCCGGTAAAGGCGCCCTTTTCATAACCGAACAAGGTCGCTTCGAGCATGTTTTCGGGAATGGCTGCGCAATTGATGGCCACGAATGGTGCCTTGACCCGCGGTGACTGGCGGTGGATATAACGGGCCAGTACCTCCTTGCCCGTGCCGCTCTCACCCGTGATCATCACCGTGGCGTCACTCTCGGCCACACGCGCGGCGACTTTCTTTACCTCGTGACCACCCGGGGAGACTGCAAGAAAATCGGTCTCGGCAACATCCACCGCGACATACTGACTGACCATGCTCACCAGCACTTCCGCGTCAAAGGGCTTAACCAGGTAATCAATCGCCCCCTCGCGCATGGCCTCCACAGCACGCTCAATCGAACCATGGGCAGTCATCAGTAATACCGGCAGAACGGCATTGCGGCTTTTAATCTCGCGCAACAGGGCATGACCATCCATGCGTTGCATCTGTACATCACTGACCACCATGTCGACCGCTTCGTTGGCGAGGATGTCCATCGCCACACGTCCATCATCTGCCGTCAGGGTATTGAAGCCTGCCAGTTCAAGGGTGTCACATAACGCCTCTTGCAAGGCGGCATCGTCTTCAACCACGAGTATGCTTGCCTGACTCATTATCTCTCCTCACTCATCGCTGCGGCGCGGACAGTATTGTTGCCCGACTGCCCTGAACTCAATGCCGAGTTCTTTACATTCAGTGGCAGGAACAAACTGAAGGTACTGCCCCGGCCTGCTTCTGACTCCACCCACATGGTGCCGTTATGGGCATGCGCGACGGCCTTGACCACGGCCAGCCCGAGGCCGGTGCCGCGGCTGCGCGTGGTATAAAAGGGTTCAAAGATTTGTTCCTGTAATGACCTGGGGATGCCCGGACCATTGTCAGTAAGGGAAATGACCACGGCCTGGACGCCATTCTGTTTACGCAGGCTTGCGACCAGTCGCAACTGCGCCTGCTCGCCGCAGGCCTGCATGGCATTATTAATAAGGTTCTGAATCGCGCCACGCAATGCTTCACGGTTACCAGTCAGGATGGTGTTCCCGGCCGTCGTCTGCACATCAAGTCGCGCCTGGCATTGCTGTAGCTGGGCTTCCATGGATTCATGGATCTGCTTCAGGAATTCATTGACATGAATCTGCTCACCACCGCAGCTGCCACCCTTGGCAAACATCAACATGTCATTCACCTGCCCTTCAAGCTGATGCAGGCTGTTGCGGATCTTGCCGGCGACGCGCAGACGTTTGTCGCTTTCAATCCCGGGGTGTTCAAGGTGTGAGCAATACAGGAGCGCCGAGGCGAGCGGTGTACGGATCTGATGTGCCAGCTGGGCGGCCATCTCACCCATATCTGAAAGGCGCTTGTGCCGGCTCAGGCCTTCCTGCAGCTTGCGTGTTTCGGTGACATCTTGCAGCAACAGGATCTGGCCCGGCTCGTTGCCCAGGGCCTGGGTCGAGATACTGACCCGGCGACCATCACGCAGGGAAATGTCATGGCCATCATCAACCTGCGGCGCAAAGGCGCGCTTGATAACCTCGAGCCACGACATGCCTGCCAGTGGTTCGCCGAGCAGGCCTTCGGCCGCCGGGTTACATTCCACCACCACGCCTTCGGCGTCGAGCACGATCACCCCCGCCGGCAAGGCCTTGAGCAGGCTTTGCAGGCGATCCGCAACACGCACCTTCTCGGTGAGTTCCCGCAGACGTTCGTTCTGTGCCGTGACCAGTTCCTGGTTCAGGCTGGCGACCCGGCCCTCCAGTTCCTGGTAGGAATTGGCCAGCTGCCGCGAAACATCATTGAATACCTCGAAGGCATTCTGTAGTTCAGCGTTGCTCGAGTGGGCCGCTTGGCTCATGTTGCTCTTGCTCCATGTTCATGACGTTTATCGTTGTTCGTCAATCATGGAGCAAGAAGCGTGCCCAACAGGGTCAGTATGTTTTATAACAAAGGGTTACGGACACGGCACCCCGGACGGGTGCCTCGCGAGTCAAAAGTTTGTCGCCTCTTCACCGCGTTGCAAATCATATTTACGCAGTTTCTCGACGAGGGTGGTACGACGCATGTTCAGCCGCTTGGCGGCATGCGCGACGACACCATTGGCCTCATCCAGCGCCTGCTTGATGAAGGTGTATTCCATATTAGACAGATGTTCCTTGAGATCGAAGTTATCATTCGGCAGGCGCGTGACGGCTGCAGCGTTGCGGTAATTATCCTCGATCCCGTCGTCATCCAGTTCCTCAACGTCGCCGAACTCGGCCATATTGAGTCCCTGGATACGGAATTTGTCCGGCAACTCGGCCAGGTCCACGACACCATAGGGATAGAGGATGACCAGGCGCTCGATCAGGTTGGCCAGTTCGCGGACATTACCGGGCCAGTGATACTGGCACAGGGAAATAATCGACGCCGGTGTCAGACGCACCGAGCCACGCTTGTCTTTTTCAAAACGACTGATCAGCTCATTGACCAGTAAGGGGATATCGCTGCTGCGTTCGCGCAGCGGCGGCATCTCGATCGGGAAGACATTCAGGCGATAGAATAAATCCTCACGGAACTCCCCTTCCTTGATGCGTTCTTCAAGGTTGCGGTGGGTGGCGGCAATGATCCGCACATTGGTCTTGATACTCTTGTTGCTGCCGACGCGCTCGAAGGTTCGTTCCTGCAGGACACGCAGCAACTTCACCTGCATATTCAGGCTCATGTCACCGATTTCATCGAGGAACAGCGTGCCGCCCTCGGCCATTTCGAAACGCCCCTGGCGGGCGGTAATGGCACCGGTAAAGGCGCCCTTTTCGTGACCAAACAATTCGCTTTCCAGCAGGTCGGCCGGGATCGCACCACAGTTAATCGGCACAAAGGGGTGTTCACGGCGGCTGGAATTGTAATGCAGGTTGCGGGCCACCACCTCCTTGCCGGTACCGGACTCGCCGAGGATAAGGACATTGGCGGTCGAGGCCGCGACCTGTTCAATAAGACGACGTACCTGGCGAACGGCCCGACTGTTACCGACCAGGCTGCGAAACAGCGTCACCGGACGCTCGCTTTGCTGGACGCGTCGGCTTTCGCGGTAAATGCGTGCCTTTTGCAGCATGCTGGTAAGCTGGCTATGGCTGGCAGGGAGTATCACGCAACCCAGCACGCCGACGGCCGAACTCAGGCTCTCCATTTGGGCGGCCGAGTCTTCCTCGCCGAGCAATAATACGGGAACATCCTCGTCGAGTGCCTGAATGGAGGCCAGCGTCTTGTCACGTTGCTCGTCACTGCTGCAACCGCCCAGCAGGATGGTTTGCAGGCTGCTGATGTCATCCATCTGCTCTTGCCAGTTTGCGGAACCGGTGATTATCAGATCTTCACATTCAAGAAAATCGAAAATGACCTGTAGATCATGCTGTTGTTCAGGATCATCTTCAATAATCAGCAATTTAGAGGTTAGCATCGTGTCCTTGTCCTCAGTCGGCCGGGAAATGTCGACCTTTTGGCGTTTATTCACTACATATTCTTCAGGAATAGATAAGTTAAGCACTCACTTCCCGGCATGTCAAAAACTTGTCAGTAAAAATACGTAAAAAATTGTATCAAAACCGTTAATTGGAAGTTTAGAGCGGTAATATCAATTAGTTACAAACAGGGAGAAGACGCCATAATCATGACGCCGGCAGGCGTGAGTGGCGGGTTATGACTGACTATTACGCGCGTGAGCAACTTCACGTCGATGATGGGTAAAAATGTATTTTTCGAACAGGTCCTGCAAGCCTTCCGGCAGGGCATCCAGCTCGACATGACAGTGCCCGGCCTCCACACCCGTGACCCGGCCGCACAGGCGCAGTGGCCGGGGAATGGTGCGATGCAGATAAATCGATAACTCGATGTATTCGCCCATGGCCGGCAGATTACCAGGATCGGTCCAGACCAGTTCCGTGGCACCAAGGCGCAGACTCACCGTTGCCGGCAGGTCCAGCTGGTGCGTTAGCAGGTCACCAAGCAGTTCCATAATAATATTGAGCTTGAAATCAAGCGTCGCCAGCTCCTCGCTATGCTCGGGCGGATGCTCCTCCAGGGCCAGAATCAGGCGCAGCAGCTGTTCATTCTCCTCACACTGCTGCGCAGTCAGCTCGCCACTGGCCGCGCGCCAGCCAAAAGGCGCCGACAGCGCAAAACTGATGCCCATACCGAGGGTACTGTGTGAAGAATCTATCATCATATATTAACTATAGCAGAAGAAATTGAACAAACTGAGCCCACAAATGGGCAAAAAAGCCAGGAGGGGCGATAGGTTCCGCGTCGGATTACGCGCCTCCGCGCTAATCCGACGCGAAGCTCACAGTGGATACTAGAGTGAATCCGACGTGCCCATTTTCAGTTTCGTGTCGGATTACGCGCCTTCGCGCTAATCCGACCTTGTATCTCTCTCGATAGGCTGTTTAGCTATCAGCGTATCAGGGT